>JBAXWO010000399.1:0-3264 GCA_037128375.1 bacterium | reverse complement strand
CGCCAGCGGTCTGGCGCCGACGGGTCATCTCCGTAACCGACGTCCAACAACAGCATGCGGTAATCAGCGACGAGTTCATGGCGTTGAGCATGACAGATATCCGGGGAGATGTCAAACACTCCGAGGCGCCTGCAAACACCACAAAGTGGTTGGGTAAGTGCCTCGAATGTGATCCGTACCGGTTCGCCGTAACTGCAGGCTGTTCACTTCGTGCTGCAAACCGCCGGTTTGGCAGAGAGAGCCTTTTGCGCCTGCATCTTGCTGCCCGCCTCGCCCACCTTGATCACCGTTGACGGCTTCGGTTCTGCCCCGTCCTTTTTTCCGTCCTTGACCCATTGATTGTACGCGCGGGCATACTCGGCATCCGCCAAGGCGCGGGCAAAAACGTCCGAGTCGGCATACGCCAGAACACGCTTCACCGTGGCATCGGTGGTGATTTCATATACCGCCCAATCCTTGGCATCCTTGATGGCCGCCGACGCTTCAGTCTTCGCAACGTTCGCCTTGACAACATCCACGACCGGTTGCACGGGAGTCACCCGCTCGTTTTTCAATCCTTGCTTTTCGAAGGCTGTATCCGTCTGCTTCCGCCAGGCAACCGCCTTTTCGTATTGCGCGGTCATTTCTGTCCGCTTTCGATCCACCGCTGCTTCGTCCTTGCAGGTCAGATAGTCAATCTTGCCTTCGCTATCCACAATCTTCACCAGTGTGACCATGACAGGTGCCCGGGGTGTCACCGCGCTACACGACGCAGCGGTGTTGGCCGGGGTGCTCGATTTGACCGATTTAGGCGCCGCAGTGCTTTTTCCACACGACCCAGCGGATTTAACCGACCTGGCCGGTTTGGGCGCCTGAGCGCCTCCACACTGCGCCTGCGCCCAGCCTGTCGCCTGCAGGCAAACCCCGAGTGCAATCAGAAATGACCCCGTCCTTGTGATCTTCATCCGATACATCCCTTTTTGTTTTGAAAAATCCATTCGTACCCTACATCCGCTGATGAGCAAAAAAACAACACAATAAATGATGATCTCCATCGGTGCGTCACCACCGTTACCGCTCCTTTCTCTTCATCTCCCGGATCGTCACGTTCGCGAAGCGGAAGGGTCGGTCGATCACCTCCAGGATCAGGCCCGGGGCGTCTTGGCTCCTGTACTCGGCTCTCCGGCCGATGAACGCGCCATTGAAGAACAGTTTGGAATCCCAATAGCTTCGCCCCGGCGCATGGGTCCTAAACGCGCACTCCCATCGAACCTGGTTCCATTCGCCGGCAGGCCTCGCCATCTGGGTCCGTGTTCGTCCCAAGTCAGGCGGCTGCATCTCCTGCAGAAAATCACAGATCTCGATCCCTTCCATGGCGCGGCGCACGGGTCCCTCGCAGGTGTACTCATACGCGAGGCTAAACGCATCCACCTTCTCTGCTATCGGCCGGGTCCCTATTCCGACGCGCGCACCGCCTTCAGCTTCCCGGCCAACCATTTCCACCGCCGTCATCGACTGGCCTTCGCGCTTCATTTGGACCAGGCGGATATTGGGACATTGCTTCTCGGTGGTTCTGATCCGTTCGCCGCCCCCCTGCTTGGTGAACAGTTCCCAACTTCCAAGCCCTTTTTCGAACGCATCCTGAAACAGAACCCTGTCGTCTTCGTAACTGTCGTCCTTGGTCATCACGCCATCTCGCACAACCGCCGATTCCCCTGCGGCAACGACCTCCCGATAATCCCCGGCCACCAGCTCGACACGGCCTTCCACAACGCGAAGTTCCGAACTGACCGGTGTCACCTCCAGATTCAGGACCGTTCCCAGCACCGTGGCTCGGGCATCGGGCATCGTTAGCGCCATCGCCTGCCCGGGCTTCTGCTTCGTCACCCAGGCCGTAAGCGTGCCAACATCCAGATGGATTCGTTTCCCTCGCCATTCCTTGATCAGTCCGAAAAGCCGCGCACCCTTCCCCGCGCCGAGCGTCAGGGCCGTATTCCTCCCGATTTCCACTTCGCTGCCGTCGGCGTAGGCCAGTTTCACAAAACCGTCGGGACCGAGAACCAATCGGACGCCGGGTGCAAGCGTCTCGTCGATTCGAATGCTTGCGGAACTCGGGACACCGGACTCTGTACGCCCTGATCCCTGCACCCTAATCCCTGCCACGGTCCCGCTCACATCCACCACCCGTACCTGAACCGCCTGTGCGGCCTGCCACGCATGCCATACGTGGAAGCTGGCCATGCACGCTACCAGCGCCGCCGCAGCGGCCGCCCCCCGCAGCCACCATGCCCGCCACAGGCCGGGCAACACGGAACGGCCCTGACATTCTTCCCCTGCCGCGAACTCCCGTGCCGCAGCCGTTTCCCGAACAAGCGCCCGGATCAGGGTCTCCTGGTTCGCCAGACACAGGAGTTCACGGCAAAGACCCGGATCATGCAACGCCTGCTCTTCCAAATGCGACAGCTCCTCAGGAGTTTCCACCCCGTCCAGATATCGCGAGACCAGATATTCGAGATTCCGGTCCATCATGTGATCCCCACCTTTTCCATTGCCATTGTCTTAATCATGCAGTCGCGGAGCCAGCGACGAATGCGCATCATCGCCATCCCCACGGCTGCCTCGCTTTTTCGCACCTTGCCAGATATCTCAGCCAGGGACTGATCCTGCTCGAATCGCATAGCCAGCAGTTCTTGGTCGGCGGTTGGAATTTTCTTCATGCATGCCGCCAGATGCGGAAGACGCCAATCTTCGACATCGGTCTCGTCGGCCGCTACCGTGGCGAGCGCATCCATCAGATCATCGGAGAATACAAGCCGGGACCGGGCCAATGTCTGACGCCTCTTGAGAACCTGGAGCCTGGCCATCCCAAGCGCCCAAGATCGAAAACTGCGCGAGGCGTCGAATTCGCCAAATTTACGCCAGAGCGCCGTCGCAACCTCCTGAAAAAGATCATCCGTTGCCGCCCAGTCCCGCGTTGCAGCAAAAAAATAACCGCGCAACACTGTTTGAACAGGTAGAAAGAGTCTTTCGAATGCTTCGTGATGCTGATCGTTGCCCATGGCTTGAATACACCTTCGTCGATAATCCTCGCAAGTGCCGGATCGATAACAACCTATTTTCCATGCTTGAGTGTTGAACGTCAACCTTTTCAGAAGAGGACGTCGTGTCTAATGAAGACGCTATGGCACATATTTACAGTCGCAATCGCTATCGCTATCGGGGTCGAATTCTTTGCTTTCTCGTCGATTTCGGTCCCGATCCCGATTTGGATCCCGATAGCGGCTG
>JBAXWO010000398.1:0-3270 GCA_037128375.1 bacterium | reverse complement strand
CCTCCACCTGACAGCGACTCTACCGGTTCTCGCTAAGGTCGCGGTTGGGGCGGAAGAATTCGACCCATTCCGCAAGCCCATAACTGAGATGCATGACGGGAATCACGAAAAACAGCAACAGGTCGCCAAGGCGGTGCGTCTGCGCGGCGGTTTCCATCGCAACCACCGCCGCCATCAGCGCGTAGAGTGCAAGATTGAGTTTAAGAAGAACGGCGCAGAATCCAGAGAACGGCGCGGACACTCCCAAGACAATCAACGAGAACACCCAGACCGCCGGAATAAGGGTGGTCCATTCAAAGCCGGCGCCAGCACGCTTCAGGCGGATACGCGTGGCACCGTAGCCCCACATCTGCCGCCAAAAGCGTTGCACCGATTGCCGAGGATAGTGATAAACCCACGCAGCGGGAACAAAGAGCAGTCTGTGTCCAAGCTGCTGTGTGCGCCACGCGGCAATCATTTCTTCGCCCGGGTAGAACTCCGGCGGAAACCCACCCATCTGTTGAAAGACGGTCTTACGGTAGGCCGCATTGCATCCGATAATTCGACTCCACCCAATCTCGCGGACAACGTTATTTCCGATCCGGTAACGCGCCGCCACATAGCCTGCTGCTCGTGAGGTCAGGGCAAGACCTGCCAGTCGTGCCGAAATGTTGATGTCCTCAGGGACCAGACTCGGACCGCTGACCAGTCCGACAGCAGGATCCTCAAATGCCTTCAGAATATGAGCGAGCCAATCAGGCGCCACCACCACATCGTCATCGAGAAATGCAACGATATCCGCGCAACTTTCCTCGACCCCGCGGTTCTTCTTCCGACTCGAATCGCCGGCTAGATACGAGATGGCGATGTGTCGCACATTCAGATGAGTAGCAATGATCAATGAGACTTTCTGAAAAACGTCGCTGTCACTAATTTGACCCACCACAATGACATCGAGTTGATCTGCGCCACTCGCTGCAATAACAGATTCCAGTGTACGCACCAGAGTCGGTCGGCCCAAAGTTGGAATTACTATGGAAAGGCCAAAGACCATCTAGATTATCCTTCTCGCAACCGCTGGGGAAGAACACGGTCACTGGCGTCCTGCATGCTTTCAAGACATGCGCTGGACTGAGACGTTACGCCCTGCCGCTCGACACGGATCAAACACAAAAAGCCTTGTTTTATTCGGATAAAGTTACAGCCCTGTTTGTTAGGCGCTGGATCAAACCTTTTGCAGCGAGCCACAGGGCCGCCCCGACGCCTGCTACCAGCCCGACAGCCTGCATCAACACCGGCAACAATGTCGGTTCATAGCACAATACTATGGCGTGCCTTCCTGCATCCATCAGAGCGACACCTTGGAACATATAGTCACTACGCAACACCTGCGCACGCTTACCGTTAACCGTTGCCTT
Organism: bacterium; assembly: GCA_037128375.1. GTDB lineage: Bacteria > Verrucomicrobiota > Kiritimatiellia > CAIKKV01 > CAITUY01 > CAMBRF01. The sequence goes on along the minus strand of JBAXWO010000398.1, from coordinate 1,873 downwards.
CCAGTCGGGATCGTACTTTTCCGAAACGCGGATCACTACCGGGTCTGTGGTCTCAACAGTGAACTCATAGCGTCCCGGAACCAAGGTTGTAATCTCAACGGAAGCCGGCGCCTTCGGCCCGGCTGACGAAAGCGGTACACCACTACCAGCCGCAAGCAAAACAAAGGTATCCGGATCGAAAACCGGATCCGCCAGAATCCGAAGCGCCTCGTCGTCGGACACCTCGCGCCAGGAATGCACCGCAGCCACGCGTGGCGGCAAGTCTTTCATTTTCAGCACAACCTCAGAGGCATGCCGACCCGCCGGGCTCCGGCGCGTGGCCACGCCGCCGTACCCATCATCCATCGGGTCGTAAGAGAAGTCTATCTCCAGATGCTTCGCCCACGCTGGATTTGCCAGAATCTGAGCAGCGACTTGCGAATGGGCCAGAACATGTGATACGGCCGCCATGCGCCACGTGCGTACGGGATCTTTTACCGCGCCCCAGAATGCCATATAGTCCGCCGGCGGACGCGGTAGCTGTGTAACATTAACCGAGGGTATTCCATAGTAGGGGAAAAGGTAGGTGAGCCATTGGTTGTAGAATCCATCCTGCGTGGCCATTGCAGTGCGGTTGTACCCTAATTCATGCTTCAAGTAGCGAACCAACTCATTCTCCGTCACATAACCCGCAGGCATCGTCTGGATGTATTTTGGAGCAAGGATCACAGCCGCATCGAATACCACCACCACAGCAGGAAGCCACACCCCAAACACGACCAGCGGCAACACCGGAGTTCCAGAAGCCGTGGATCCTTTCCGCCCACGCCGAGGAATCTTCTCATTCACATTCTGAGAGTCACCCGCTGAAAACATCCAAAGGATACCTGCGCCAAAAAGAAAAGCGAACCCGGCATAGGTTATGGAAAATGCTTTGTTCCATTCGATGGCTTGCGCTGCGGTTACGATGAGCGACCATTGTGCCGGGACCGTTCGGGCGACGGCAGGCACCCCTAGTTGGTCGGCCCACCAATCCGCGGTTCGCGAAAGACCGTCGTGGCCGAGATTAGTCCACCGGAGCGCGCCGAGAACAAGAAGGCCACCAGCCGCGATACAGGCGTTCCGCTGCCAGCGGCGCAACACCGCAGAGTCCATCCGCAGCGCCGCATCGAGCCCGAAGGCTGCAAGCACCCCCCACGCGATCTGAAAAAAATGGATGAACTTATTCGGGCAACGGATGTTCCCATAGCCCGGCAGCAGGCTCAAAAGCCAGTAAAGCGGAAAGAATTTTCCAAACGACAGCAGCAAGGCAAGGAGACACAATCCTCCCCACAAGAAGATCGTCTTGGCATGCTTGTCTTCGTGCCGCCTTCGAAATGCCTCTATCAGCCCGATCACAGCAAAAAGCAGTGGAATTGCCCCCACATAGACATTATCCAACCTGAAATTCATGAACCCATGGCGTGTCGACTCCCAGCCCTCGCTACGGCCAGATTTGCCCCAGTAAGGGCCGCTTTGCTCGCCGCTGCGCCAACCCGTCCAACCTGGCGCGATAAAATCCAGACTCTCGCCTGGCGGCTGGCTCCACTGCGTGATATAAGACCAGCGGTTCGCCTCCGAATCACCTCCCGGCACGTTCGTCACACCTGAGCCCAGCACCGACAGCGCGGTGCCGCCCGCAATCAATACTGCCGCCAGTGCCGCTCCCCATGACTGTTTGGCGATGGCAACGGGCTTCCAACTGCCTACGGCCTTCGAGGCCTCAAAAAGACCAAGCGGCACCAGAAGTAACGCACAAAACAGCGCTACGTCCGCCTGTTCCAGAAACATGGCACCCGCAGCGGATCCCGCTAACACCGACCAGGCTGCCCGACCCGTTTTGCCCCATCGGCCC
>JBAXWO010000397.1:0-3271 GCA_037128375.1 bacterium | reverse complement strand
TGGCTACCGGCGGGATGGGCGACGCCTTGGCCGGCCTCATCGGGGGACTCCTGGCGCAGGGATTGGGTCCCTTCGAGGCCGCCTGTGCGGGGGTCTTCCTGCATGGACGGGCGGGTGACAACGCCATGTGGCGTCAGTCCCAGGCCGGACTGACCGCCAGCGCGGTGATCGAGGAATTGCCCGGCGTATTCCGGGAAGTGGTCGTCCGCTGATCAACCGGACACCCTCTTCCCTTACGGTATCCTGTTTTCCCGGGCCTTTTCCTCTTCACGAAACAACTTGTATTCCACACTGTCGACAAGCGCCTCCCAGGAGGCCTCGATGATATTGCCCGACACACCGACCGTTCCCCACGTCTCCTTCCCGTCACCGGACTCGATGATGACGCGGGTCTTCGCGGCCGTCGCCTCCTGCGGATCGAGAATCCTGACCCTGAAGTCGGTCAGCGCCACCTTGGCGATATCGGGATAGAACCGCGTCAGCACCCTGCGCAAGGCTGTATCCAGCGCGTTGACGGGCCCGTCGCCCTCGGCGACCGAGTGTTCGATCTCGTTGTTCACCCGTATCTTGACGGTGGCCTCGGACACACAGGCCTCGTTCTTGCCGCGCTTCTCCACGATCACCCGGAAACCCTCGAGTTCGAAAAAGGCCTTGTGCCGCTTGAGCACCTTCTGGACGAGCAACCTGAACGAGGCATCTGCGCTCTCGAACGAGTACCCCTGATGCTCCATTTCCTTGATGCGTTTGAGCGCCTCCTTGACTTCCGGCGCGTTCCGGTCCACCTCGACCCCCATCTCCGCGGCCTTGAGCAGAATACTGCTGGTGCCGGCCTCCTCCGAAATCAGGATGCGCCGATGGTTGCCCACCAGGGACGGATCGATATGCTCGATGGTCACCGGATTCTTCTCGACGGCATTGGCATGCAAGCCTGCCTTGTGCCCAAACGCGCTCTCGCCAACATAAGGCGCCTTGCCGTCCGGACGCAGACCAACCAGTTCGTCGGAGAAGCCCGCCAATTCCCGCAGCCGCCCCAGGGACGGACCGCAGGTCAGGTCGGCATGCATCTTCAGGACCAATGACGGTATGATCGAGCACAGGTTGGCGTTGCCGGTCCGTTCCCCGTAACCGTTGACTGTTCCCTGCACCTGGGACGCTCCCGCGCGCACCGCCTCCAGACTGTTCGCCACCGCCAGGCCGGCATCGTTGTGGGTGTGGATCCCGACCGGCACCGACAGAGCCTTAACCACCTCGGCGGTGATGCCATACACCTCATGCGTCAGGGCGCCGCCATTCGTATCGCAGAGCGCCACGCTGTCAGCCCCGGCCTCCACCGCCGCGTGCAGCACCTCCATCACAAACGCGGCGTCCTCCTTATACCCGTCGAAGAAATGCTCCGCATCGAAAATGACCTCCCGCCCGCGTTCCTTGAGATAGCGGATGGTATCGCGAACCATGGCCAGGTTCTCGGCCCGGGAGGTACGGAGCACGTCCCTGACGTGAAGGTGTGTCGTCTTGCCCACCAGCGTGACCACCGGCGCCTCGGACTCGAGCAACCGCATGACGTTGGTATCCTCGCCCACCGCCGTATGGGCGCGCCGGGTGCTGCCAAAGGCCGCCACGCGGGCATGCCGGAGCGAGTGCGCCCGGATCGCCCGGAAGAAATCCATATCCTTGGGATTCGACCCCGCGTAGCCGCCCTCGATGTAGTCCACCCCGAATTCGTCCAGCATCAGGGCCATCTTGACCTTGGCCGAAACGGAGAAGGCGATCCCTTCCCCCTGGGCGCCGTCCCTCAAGGTCGTGTCATAGATCAGGATTTTTCGTTTGCCGCTCATGGTCTCCCCTCCGGCGCGCGACGCCCCTCCGTCCTTCAGGTTCCGGCACGCTCCGTGAAAAAGGCGTTATAGAGCGCCAGGACCGCTTTCTTGCGATCCATGGCCTTGACGCCGAACATCATGCTGATCTCGGAGGAACCCTGGTTCAGCATCTCGATATTGACCCCCGCCTCGGCCAGCGCCTTCGTGGCCCGGGCCGCGACCCCGACGGTGTAATGCATCCCTTCGCCCACGATCATCACCAGGGCCAGACCGCGATCGATATCGATGTTATCGGGACTCAATTCGCCGCGAATCCGCGCCAGCATGCGCGCTTCGCATTCCGGGGTGAAATCCTTTTCGCGCAGAATGACCGACGTGTTGTCGATGCCCGAGGGTGCATGCTCATAGGACAGGGACTCGTCCTCCAGAATCTGCAGCAGCCTCCGGCCAAACCCCACCTCCCGGTTCATCAGGTACTTGTCCACATACACGGCACAGAACCCGTCGGAACTGGCGATGCCGACCACCGTTCCGCCCTGGTAGGTGCGACTGGGCACGATGCGGGTTCCCGGGGCCTCGGGCCGATTCGTGTTGCGTACGCAGATCGGAATCCCCGCCTTGACGGCAGGCACAATGGCCTCGTCATGAAACACCCCGAACCCGGCGTAGGCCAGTTCGCGCATCTCACGGTAGGTCAGCAATTCGATGGCCTGCGCCCCCGGCACAATGCGCGGATCGGCGGCGAACACCGAATCCACATCGGTGAAGTTCTCGTACAGGTCTGCCTTCACGGCGGCCGCCAGGATGGCACCCGTGATATCCGACCCGCCCCTCGGAAACGTCGCCACGGCACCGGACGCGGTATACCCGAAGAAACCCGGAAAGATCGTCACCCCGGGAGCCTCGCGCAACGCCGCCAGTTTGCCGTAGCACTCTTCCCGCACCATCGCATTGCCGAAATCATCCGTGAGCAGAAGGCCGGCGTCCTTGGGACTGACGTAATGGGCATCGACCCCGTTCTTGCAGAAAATCTCCGCCACCAGCCGGGCGCTGTTGTCCTCGCCCGCCGCCTTCAGCAGGTCCAAAAAGCGGCCACGGTGGGTGGTCTCCGTGGCCAGCCGCTGACGCAAGTCCTGCTCGATCCGGACCATGACCGCCTCCGGAACCCCGGCCGCCCGCTGGATGCCGGCATAACGTTCCAGAATCGCCTGCAGTTCCGGTTCCGCATTTCCACCCGCCAATTTCGCCTCGGCACACGCGATCAGCATGTCGGTGACTTTGGTATCGGTCGAATGCCGTTTCCCCGGCGCCGACACCACGATGATCCGCCGCTCCGCATCCATCTTGGCGATGGCGCACACTTTCATAATCTGGGTGGCGTCCGCCAGCGAGGACCCCCCGAACTTGGCGACCTTCAATGCTTTCTTGACTCCAGCCGACATGAGCTACTTCTC
>JBAXWO010000396.1:0-3272 GCA_037128375.1 bacterium | reverse complement strand
GGCTTCGAGAGCAACCCGCTGAGTCCCCTTCTCTCGCACGTACGAGGCGCACTGGCCATCCGGCGTCTCCTTCCAGGTCACCGCGGTACCAGGATCCGGCCAGTGGTTGGCTCCCGCGAACGGGCCGACTGTCGCCTCCGGAAGATCGATCAGCCAGATGCTTTCGGGAAACCAAGGCACATGCATCTCCAGGGTGGTGGTTTCCGTTCCCCGCAACGTTATGGGCGCCTTGTTGTAGAGATCGCGTCGAATCGCCAGTTTGGCGGGGAGTTTCCTCGGGCCTGGCTGATAGGCTGACCGTGCCACACCGCCCGAGGGAGGCGTGGCCGACGCGCAACGGAACCCCGACACGTAGTTCCGCATGGTGGGGCACCATCCAAAGCGGGCCGTGACCATGCGCGAATAAACCTGCGTGTGGAACACGCTTGAACCGGCCAGCATGTGAGTCTGCGCCCCCCCGGTCGCGCGCACGTACTGACAGACCAACCCCACCATGTCCTGCACGCCGTAAGGACTCCCGCCCGCAGGCCACGATCCAACCGGAAAACTGGACGAAAACGCTATATTGCCGGCGCCTTCATAGCACGCGTTTGTCGAGGGTTCGTTCCCCCACGGGAAAAGCCATCCATTGGTGCCGCGCGCGGCCAACTCCCATTCCGCCTCGGTGGGGAGCCGCTTGCCTGCCCAGCGCGCATACGCCTCGGCATCGTCGGCATTGACGCCGATCATGGGCAACGCCTCCATGCCGGGGCGGTCCGGCGGCCAGGACTCCGTCAGATCGCGCCACCCCACCACCCAGCCATTGGTAATGATGCCGTACCCGGTGGCCTTCATGAAGCGCGCAAACTGCCCGCGCGTCACAGGATAGCGGTCGATCAAAAACTCCGGCACCGTCAGCGTGCGGCGGTCCGAATGATCACGCAACATGTCGGGATGCACACCGGCGTTCCCGGCGGCACGCTTCTTCTCTTCGCGCGTCATGCCATAGAGAAACTCCCCGCCCGGTACCCGGACCATGTCCCGATCCAGCGCCTCGGCGGAATAGCCGGTCACGCCACCTGCCCCGTCATCGCCGGTTGCGGGCCCGCCACGGGATGCGTACGACCAAACGGCAAGCACCAGAAATATAAACGCACCACGAACACATATCGCCGTCCTGCATTTTCTGTCCATGGCTTGCGGGTCCTTCATCTCGCACACGTTCCGTGTCTTAGTCCGGAAACGGGTGCGCTTTCATTGTGAGACTGTACAAACGTGGACTTACCTCGTCCACGAAAATGCGCACGCCGCCCATCGTGGCAGACACACGTGGTCCTCCAGGATGCATCTCCCCACCCCTCGCTGGCACTGAAGACTCCTTCAGTTTCTGGCGTCATAGGCCTGCGGCCGGCCCACGGCGCCGGGCACCACCAGGATATCGCCGGCCTTGACGGCGCGGCTGAAATCGAGTTAGCACCGAATGTAGTCGATCGCCGTCTGGCGTTGGATGGCGCGGCTAGAGGAAAGATCGTTGTCCAGACGCGCCATTTGATTTGACCACCATGGCCGGTACTTGCGATAAGCACACAACAGCGGGGTGAATCCATGATCCCAAAAGATAGAAAGACACTGCCTCGTAAAACAAAGGCGATTATGCGCAACGACGGCCGAGGGCCTCTCCCGGTAAAGAGTCGAGCCGGGCAAACGGCGCAGAGTCTTGCACTCGAGCGTAATCTCTATAGAGACCTGGTCGCGTCTCTTCCCGTCGGAGTTTACAGGTTGCGCGTCACCGCCGCCAGGGAGTGGGTGGACCGCGAGTGGGTCGCGCGCCTGGCGACGAACTACAGCATCGAGATGGCGAGTGATGTCTTCTGCCAGATACTGGGAGTGACCCAGGCCCAGCGGAAAGCCAATGCGCAGGTCGTTGCCGAACGGATTCATCCGAAAGACAGGCCTGATTTCATATCCAAAAACGTTGCCGCCATGAATTCCCTTGAAACGTTCAACTGGGATGGGCGCATTCTCAGGAACGGCCAGGTGCGATGGGTTCATTTCAATTCGGTTCCCAGACCTCTGGCGAATGGGGATGTGCTCTGGACGGGCATCTTGCAGGACACCACCGAGAGCAGACGGATCGAGCAGAAGTTGCAGGCAAGCGAGGCGAATCTCGCCGCCTTGTTCAATGGCTCCATCGAACCCATTGTGCTCCTGGATGCTGATGGTGTTGTTCTGAATGCAAATGACGCGATATGCAGGCGAATGGGGATCGCCGCCAAGAATTTCATGGGTCATGTGATCTTTTCCTTTTTGCCTCATGGTCTGGCAAAGTCCCGGCGGGCGAAGTTCAGTAAAGCGGTGAAGACCGGCACCCTTCAGGTTTTCATGGACGAACGGAACGGACGCGTCATGGAAACACACGTCTGTCCAATTTTTGGACCGACGGGCCAAGTTACGCGAGTCGCGCTCTTCGTCCATGACATCACGGATCGCATACGGGCAGAAACGTGCCTGCGGAAATCCCGTGATGAACTGGAGGTTAAGGTCAGGGAGAGGACGGCACGACTCCAGGCGTTGGCGCTTGAGCTGACCCAGGCTGAACACAGGGAACGGCGACGCATCGCGCATATCCTTCATGAGGACCTCCAGCAGCGCCTGGTGGGTATTCAATTTAAGCTTCACTCTCTCCTGGACGACGACCCGGAGGGATCAGTGTCCCTGATTGTGAACAGGACGCTGAAGGAACTGACGGCAACCATTCAACTCACGCGCGAAATGGCGACCCACATTGCTCCGCCGGTTCTTTCCTCATTGGGCTTGTGCACCGCTCTGGATTGGCTGGCCCAGGACGTGCAGGCGAAATGCAACCTTGAGGTTCGAATCGAAGGGTGCCGGACCTTCAAATTGGCCTCCGATGGGCTGGAGCACTTTGCGTTTGATGCAATCCGGGAGCTGTTGCTGAATATCTGCAAGCATGCGGCTGTCAAGTCTGCGGAGATTCAATTGCGGATTTCGGGTAAACATCAAATCGCCATCGACATTCGCGACAAAGGCAAGGGCGGCGCCGTGATTCAGAAGAGCAAATCGAACTTCGGTCTTCTTAGTATCCGCGAACGTGCGTACGCGCTGGGTATTGGCTTTGATATTGTTAGCCGTCCCGGCAAGGGTACGTGCGCGACGTTAATCCTGCCGACGCTCTAACATGCCTTTCTTTCGCAAAAGATCTCGAACATTACCCTGCATCCGCTCAATACGCCCATGCAGACGGAGAGGTTTGACGCGCGAGTCATCTTTTC
>JBAXWO010000395.1:0-3312 GCA_037128375.1 bacterium | reverse complement strand
GATCCACGAAAGGCCGGTAGTTTTCGATGTTGTCCACCTGCCAGACCACATTGTCGCCGGCGATCAAGCCGTCGAGGGTGCCGTCCAGGGAGGGAATGCCGGTGCTGAAGTGGGGAAGCTTGTTCGGTTGCGATGCGTTTGACATGGCGAAGAATCCTCGTAAGATGGGGCATAGTTCAATTTTACCCGGCGACATGCAAGCGATTTTGGGCCGGGCCTGTCGATCGTTACAATATTGAAATATTTTCCTCCCGGTCGAGCCGCAGGGGCGGGGCGGGGGGGTCGGCGTTTTTTTGTAATAAATGTTACCTGTTGATTATAAACGAGTAACGTCACAGTTAGGCGCGCGTGGCATGGATGCTGCTACAGTCTGTGCTCGCCGTACGGATTCGGCAGAATCAGAAGAAGAGCGTTGTGGAGCCCTGAACCGGTGATAGATCAAGGAGTATGATGACTATGAACTGTTGCGAAAAAGAAGACATGCAGTCCCTTCCCGAGATGTTCGGAGTCAATGTGTTCAACGATGCGGCGCAGCGCGCGCGCCTGCCTAAGAATGTTTACAAGAAACTGATGGCGACGATCGGCGATGGCAAGGAACTGGACCCCTCGATTGCCGACGTCGTGGCCAATGCCATGAAAGACTGGGCGATCGAAAAGGGGGCCACCCATTTCTGTCACTGGTTCCAGCCGATGACCGGGATTACGGCTGAGAAACATGATTCGTTCATCTCGCCGACCAGCGATGGACGGATCATGATGGAATTCAGCGGCAAGGAACTGACGCAGGGCGAGCCGGATGCCTCCTCGTTTCCGTCCGGCGGTTTGCGTGCCACCTTTGAAGCCCGCGGCTACACGGTGTGGGACTGCACCTCGCCTGTGTTCATCAAAAAGGATGGGGAGAATACCACCCTGTTCATTCCGACGTCCTTCGCGTCCTATACGGGAGAGGCGTTGGATAAGAAGACGCCGTTGTTGCGGTCGATGCAGGCGTTGAACCTTCAGGCGATTCGAGTGCTGCGCGCGCTCGGCAACGTGACCAGCCGGCGCGTCACCGCGACTCTGGGCGGTGAGCAGGAATATTTCCTGATTGACCAGAAGTTTATTGAGAAGCGGGCCGACCTGCGGTTTGCCGGGCGGACCCTCTTTGGAGCGCCGCCGCCGAAAGGCCAGGAAATGGAGGATCAGTACTTCGGATCCCTGCACGAGCGGGTGGCGTCGTTCATGGCGGAGTTGAATGAAGAACTCTGGAAGCTGGGGGTCTCCGCCAAGACCCAGCACAACGAAGTGGCACCGGCCCAGCATGAGCTTGCGCCGGTGTATGCGACGGTGAACATCGGGGTGGACCATAACCAGCTCACGATGGAAATGCTGCAGCGGGTGGCTCGCCGGCATGGGTTTGTCTGCCTGCTTCACGAAAAGCCCTTCGCGGGGGTCAACGGATCCGGCAAACACAATAACTGGGCCCTCGGCACCGATGACGGGATCAACCTGCTGAATCCCGGCAACACGCCGCATGACAACGTGCAGTTCCTGGTGTTCCTTTTCGCGGTCATCCGCGCCGTGCACAAGTATTCCAGCCTGCTGCGCGCCACGGTGGCCACCCCGGGCAACGACCACCGTCTGGGAGCCAACGAGGCGCCCCCGGCGATTGTCTCGATCTTCCTTGGGGAGCAACTGACGGACATCTACGAGCAGATCAAGAAGGGCTCTGCCAGCCGGTCCACGCAGGGCGGCAAACTGATGCTGGGGGTCACCACGCTGCCGTCGATCCCGAAAGATACGACCGATCGCAACCGGACCTCGCCGTTCGCCTTTACCGGGAACAAGTTCGAGTTCCGCATGGCGGGATCGTCCCAGTCGCTCGCCGGGCCTAATTTTGTGCTCAACACGATCGTCGCCGAGACGTTGTGCGAGATTGCCGACCACATTGAAGGGGCGAAGAACGTCAATAACCGCCTGCAAGCGTTGCTGCAAAAGTATGCCAGGGAACACGAGGCCATTATTTTCAATGGTGATAACTACACCGAGGAGTGGAGCAAGGAGGCCGCCCGGCGCGGGTTGCCGAATATCCGTAACTGCGTCGACAGCATCAACAGCATGATCGAAAAGGAAAACGCCAAGGTCCTGATCAAGCACGGCACGCTGCCGGCCGGCGAAATCAAGGCCCGACACGAGATCCTGCTCGAGAACTACGCCAAGACAATCAACATCGAGGCCAAAACGATGCTGTACATGGCGCGGCGCGACATTCTGCCGGCGGTGATGAATTTCGCCGCCGATCTGGCCAGCGGAATCAATGCGATCGAGGTGGCCGGAGCCAGGCCGGACGCCCAGATGAAGTTGCTGGAGCAGGTCAACGAGGCCGCCGGCGAGATCAGCCAGGGCCTCGAGGTGCTGGCTGATGCCGTGGCCAAGGCCTCCGCGGCGGGTCATGCCGACAAAAAGGCGGCAGCCTTCCGCGATATCGTGATTCCTGCCATGGTCGCCCTGCGTCACGCCGTGGACGGTGTTGAGCCGGTTATCGGTTCCGAATACTGGCCGCTCCCGACCTACGCCGATATGCTGTTCTACCGCTGAGGTCAGCTGAAGTTCCGGCCCTGCCCGCAAGGGCAGGGCCGGAACTTCGGTCAGGATCAGGTTCGGGGAAGGTTCCTGAGATCGACGAATTTGTAGCATTTATCCGCCTGAAACGACATTAATGTCGATCATGGCGGATTGGGTTTCAGGGCGGATCGGCATGAAGGGAGGGTCTCCCTTAATGCGGCCGTTTTTTTGCCGTATCGCAACTCCTTGATGGTCAACACTTGAGGATTATGCGGAAAGAGGTCAGGTAAGTTCTTGTTGCCATCAGGGATGAAAAAAGACACCATTGCGCCCCGTGCATGACATGGAGACGGTTGCGACGAAGTGCAGCCTTCCGGTGGTGAAATCCTGTTTGTGGAAGGTTGTGCGTCGTCGCAACCGTCTTTAGTGTCTGGGCCGCCCGTCCCGTTCGAGGCAAACCGAAAGTGGAGTTGTTGGTGCGTATGCAAAAGAAGGATCTCCGGCCGTTGAATGGAATGCCGCCACCCCAGGGGCTTTATAACCCCGCCCACGAACACGACAGTTGTGGAGTGGGGTTCGTTGCGAACCTCGATGGCAAGCCGTCGCATCGGATCGTTGCCGACAGCATCGAGGTGTTGAAGAACCTCGTGCATCGTGGTGCGGTGGGCGGCGATCAGTCTACAGGTGACGGGGCAGGCATTTTGATCCAGATTCCCGATGCGTTTTTCCGCAAGGAGGCCAAGCGGTTGGGGATGACGTTGCCCGGAC
>JBAXWO010000394.1:0-3325 GCA_037128375.1 bacterium | reverse complement strand
TTCCTGGATCAACGTGTCGGCCCTGAGGCGGCTGGCCTCCAAACCGTTGACCGCGACGTAGGTCAGTTTTTTCAGTGCGGCATCACTGCCCACCGGCTTTCCCAACTGCTCGGGAGTGGCGGTGACATTCAGGATGTCGTCGGCAATCTGGAAGGCGAGGCCGGCGCAATCGCCGTAGCGGGTCAGGGCCTGGAGTCCGGAGGCCGGAATGGCGGCGCAAATGCCGCCCATGCGCACCGCCGCGCGGATCAGAACGCCGGTTTTGTGACGGTGGATGTAATCAAGCAGAGCGGCATCGGGTGCGCGGCCTTCGGCCGCCAGATCCTCGACTTGCCCGCCAATGACGCCCTGACTACCGGCCGCCTGTGCCAGTTCCAATGCGAGTTGGCCCGGCGGGTACGGGGCCGGGACGGCGACGCCCGCCAGCCACTCAAAGGCAAGGGTCAGCAAGGCATCGCCGGCTAGCAGGGCATTGGCTTCGCCGTAGACCACGTGGGCGGTGGGTTTGCCGCGACGCAGGGCGTCGTTGTCCATGCAGGGCAGATCGTCGTGGATCAGGGTGTAGGTGTGAAGGATTTCAATGGCGAGGCCGGGCAACAGCGCGGCCTTGGGCGTGCCGCCGGCCGCCTCGCAGGCGGCCATGCAAAGAATCGGGCGCAGCCGTTTTCCGCCGGCCATGACGGGGTACCGCATGGCCTGGTGCAATACGGCCGGGCGCGTGGTCTCTCCGGGAAGGTGTTGTTGCAAGCCCGCCTCGACCATGTCGCGCCGGCTGTTCAGGTAAGCTGTGAGGTCGAACATGGGTCAAGAGTAGCGACGGAATGGCGCGGGAGAAAGCAAAAATCATTGGTCAGCGGGCCAGGTAGCACACGGCCTTTTGTTTAAAGCTGTCCGCATGCAGGTGGATTCGCATCTTCTCCGGCAGGCTGTCGCCATCGATCACCCGCAGTACGTGGGCCAGGTTGGCGGCTTCCGGCAATAAGGTGGTGAGCGCGTTGGGGAGCGTCGCCAGGAGATCGGGATTGAGCCCATGCCCCTTCTTTTCGGGTGAAACCGCCAGATAGAGCATATTCATTTCCACCAGGTCGTTGAAGAAGTGCGTTCCGAGTGAGATGTCGGGCACAAGTCCCTCGTGCATGGCCGCGATCTCGCAGATCTCGGTGGCGGCATTGATCTCGGCGAACGACACCGGGATGCCGAGGGCCGGGGTGGACGTGGCCCAGCGGCCAGGCCCGGCCAGCATCAGGCACTGGTGGGGACCGGCCGCGGTCAGGCGGTTCAGTTTGCCGATGGCCCGGGCCACGGAATAGCGCTCGGAGACCGTCATCCTGCCGTAGACCGAGGGAACGATATAGATCAGCCTGTCGATATCGGTGGAGGAACTCTGGCCGATGATCGGCCCGGAACTCTCCATCAGCAGGTCCTGCTTGTTGACGGTGGCGGGACCCCTGACGCGGGTCAGATCGTTGGCGATGCGGACCTGGAAGGGTCGGCATTGGACAAGGTTGATCCGGAAGGCGCCGTCAGCGGAGAAATTCGCCGTGAATTCAATATCCACGGGGTAGGCATAGGCCTCCTGGATCACCTTCAGGATGGCCCGCATATCCTTCACAAAATGGGTTCCCTTCACGAGCTTGTCGAACGTGAGATACCAATCCGATCCGCCTTCGTGCGAGTCGCCTCGTACGGCGAAGAGATCCAGCGGCAGGGAGTCGGCGAGTCCGGCCACGACCGCGTTGATCTCCTTGGCGGCCAGACGGTTATGAGACAGATCCAGTACGTCCGCATGATGTTGCGAGTACCGGCGGATATCCTCCGTTGAGGATTCCGGACGTTTATCCGGCGCGTTGAGGGCGATCAGGCGGGTGTAGTCATCGCTGGTGCGGTCAACGGCGCGCGTTCCGAGGCCGAAGACCAGGCGGAGCATGCCGGCACGGGGATCGATATCCTCGTTCCAGACATAGGGATTGAAGGAGAAGCCGGCGCCGGCGACCTGGGGAAAGAAATGCTCTCCGTAAAGCGCGCCCGAGACGCGCTGGATCAGGAGGGACATTTGTTCGTCCTGATCCAGCAGTCCGCGCTGGGATCGGTAGGAGAGGGCCTCCAGGCTCAGGGTGCTGGCGTAGACCGTGCGCACGGCCGACATAAAGGATTCGAGCCGTTGAGCCGGAGTTCCCTGATTGGCGCAGAACACGGTGTCGTACTTGCCTGAGAAAGCGTTGCCATAGCTGTCCTCCAGCAGCGAACTCGAGCGCACGATGATCGGCGACTGGCCGAAGTAATCCAGCATTTCAATGAATTGGCGCCGGATATAGTCGGGGAACACACCGGAAAGCATTTTTTGCCGAGTTTCCTCGATGTGGCTGGTCAGAAAGCTCAAGTCATTGGCCTTGCGGCGCAAATCCCAGCAGCGGTTCTGGACGAGATAGGTATAGAAGACATCGGAGCCGAGAAAGAACGAGTCATGGGCTTCCAGGCGTTCTGAGAGTGCGGGGGCGTTCTTGCGGAGAATGGCGCGAGCCAGCAGCATGCCCAGCGACTTGCCGCCGATCAGGCCGGTGCCGATCATGCGTTGGATGACCGCCATGAGATCGGCGAGGTCGAAGTATTTCCGGGCGAGCGGCAGGAATTTTTCGTCGCGGGTAATGGCGCTGCGCAGCAGGCGCTGGAAGGATTCCTGGGTGTCCTGGATGGTGCCGGTTCCGTTCCGGACGGCTTCCAGTGTTTTCTGGGCCTGGGAAATGGTTTTCATCCAGATGCCCGGGCGCGAGACGGAGAAGTCCAGCCAGGGCTGGGAGATACCGGTCAGGATGTCAGCGATGGTCGTGCTGGAGGTCACCGGGGTAAACGCGTCGTTCTCGCCCCACGCATGCAGGGAATACATCGTGGGGGAATAACGCTTATCCACCTTGATGGGTTGGACGAATAGATCTTCCCGATTGCGGTAGACATCGAGCACGACCTGGGCGGTCTGGTGAATGCTCTCGGTGGCATGGAAGGAGTGATGTTTGTTGAACAATGCGAAATAGGTGATGGTGTCCAACTTGAACAGGAAAGGGCAGGTGATCATGAAGAAGTTGCCCAGCATCCGGTCGCTGTACCAGTCGGCGGCCAGTTCGGAAAGCCCGTCGAACACGTAGAGGGCTCCCCGTCCCTTGCTTTCGATCACGTCGAGAATATCGCCGACGAACTTCTCAAAACCAGCCTCCGGCTCGACATTATAGATTTCGACGCCGGGTGTCTCGGGAATGAGTTGGCGGTGGCTGGCGAATCGGAAATAGACCAGGGGTGCGCCGGTGGTCAGGCCGTGGAGAACGAACCGATC
>JBAXWO010000393.1:0-3327 GCA_037128375.1 bacterium | reverse complement strand
GGTCCCGTTGTCCACGATTTCAACCCGTCCGGCCGACATCCTTGCCATCCGGCCGGGACCGCTGGATAGGTAGAACACGGTCGGCGTTGCGGCCCAGAACGTGGCCGGCTTGATGCCCGTTGAGCGCTCGGAAAGTCCCTCGGTCTCGATGGCGGCCTGAACGAACTTGAAGGCTGTCTCGCTACGGTTGATCGTCAGCATGTCGGACAACCAGGCTAGGAATGCATCCCCCTGAACAGGCCGCAACAACTTCTGTGTGGCGTCAAAGAACATGACGCTGGCGAAGTCGCGGCGCTCGACATGGTAGTAGAATCGCCCTCGGGCGTGGAGCCACTCGACCACGGCGGCGGCTGATTGGCGGTAGTGTTCGGTCGCCGAAAGATTAGGGATCCGGGTGATTTCCCACAACTTCGCCCGGATCTCCTTCGCGCTGGCCGGCGCCGTGCAGGAAGGTACTTGTTCACCAGCAGGTGATGCCCATGCCGGTGCAGCCAGGACAAGCGCCTTGAGTTGGTCCACAGTTCCGCCAGCAGCCAGAAAATCAATAAGGTCGTCGCCGGCATTGGCAACGGGAAGCTTCACGAGCCGGACACGGGCGGGTGTCGGTAGGCAGGCGAGAATACGCGCGACAGTATCCGCATAACTCTCTCCAGCCTTGTCGTTGTCCGGAATGATCACTACGTCGCGTCCGGACAACGGCGTCCAGTCGCTCTTCCCCGCCGCACTCGCACCGCCCGCGGATGTGACAGCCGTCAGGCCGATCTTGGCGGTAGCAAGGGCACATTTCTCACCTTCGACGACATAGATGGTCCCTTCAGCCGGTAGCTTGTCCGCATTGAACAATGGCCACTTGCCAGCAGGCGCCTTCGGCTCCCATCCGCCTCCAGTCGCCCGGAACTGCCGGAAGCTTTTCCCGTTGGTCGTCTTGTATCTCGCCACCGCCCCAAAGGGCTGGCCGGAGCGCGGATACTCGTAGGTGTCAACCAGTGTGGCGCCCTGCGGGCAGCATCCGGCGACCGCTGCATCTAGGGTCTCGAAGGCAGACTTGCTCGGGGCAGGTTCCTGCGCAGAAAGCGGCCCCGCAAGGGCATAGATCCGCTTACGGTGTACGCCACCTTCAGTACCCGGAAACTTGATGCACCCGAACTTCCCGTCCTCAGCTATGAAGAGGTGGTCGCCACCTGTGTCATTGCCGGTCTCGGCGCAAGCTGGGCAGCGAGCCGTTGTCTTGCCGTTGGATGTGCGCACGTTCTCGAGGCGCGCCGGATCAATACCTGGTCGCAACAGTTTCATGTGGCGTAGCCCTTGCAGTTAGCATCGACATTCCCCGGCGGGGGCGGCCACAAGAATTAGCCACCCCGCCTCCGTTACGCGTTCGCGTATCAATTGGTGCCGCTGGCCATTGCCGGTGCCAGCTGATTGAATCCTGTCGGCACTGGGCTCAATGATGCGATGGCGGCGAATACGCCGTTCCCAGTTCGTCGTTGGACATGCTCGACCGTCAGAAGACATTGTGCCCCCTTGAGCTCCATGTAATCCCGCCCGTACTCAGGCGCGTGCCCCGTCAGGCTTTTGAGAAAAGCCATCAGCGCGCTTTTTTCGTACCCGCTGATCTTCATGCGTCGACTCGTCACTCGGCGCTTGCATCCTTGCTGGTCGCTGAATTCGAAAAGGAAGGTAGTCAGATCTACCGTTTCAATTTCGTTCGACTGGTACTTCTTTCGACGGGCCCCGAGCTCGTCGCAGATATCGATCACCGTCGCGACGAATGTCCCCACTGGAGCCAGATCGTCACCGACCTGTTCCGCGAAGATATTGCCGGTTGCCATGGGTTGAATCAGGATAGCCATAACTAGACTCCTACGCTGACGTGACTGGGTTTGCCAGTCAGTCGTTGTTGTATTTTGCGCACTGATGTGCGTTTTGCACAGATCGAGACACTCGTCCCGGACTGACATCGTTAATCGTTTCAAATGGCGGAGTTCGATCATGTCGAACAACACTCAGCTTGCCCGCACCTTCGAAGCGGGGCGAAAGGACGAGAACCCTGAAGTCACAGCCCCGGAGGCGAGCGCACTCGGCGAACAAATGTGCGGCGAGTGCGATGTGGTGGTTAGCCGTTGGCATTTTTTTTGCCGAATCATTACGCGTGGACGTGCGAATTTTCTTCGTCATAATCTGTTTCACCGTGTGATGTTGACGCAACTGCTGGCTTTGGTTTTGTGCCCCCTCGCCGCATAACGAGGGGCACAGTTTCCATGACGAGATTCGACTATCCGCGGTTTGTTTTACTTGTTTTGCGAGCAGCGCGTAGTTGCTCTGCACGCGCCTTACAAAGGGTGGACTCAAGATAGGCGGCCACTTCCGACACCTTAAATCGACGCCGCCCACCAATGTCGTGACCGGGTGCTTCAAGGCGCCAGAGCGTGGTCGTGCTACATCCGATTTGTTTGCTAGCGTGCCGAAGCGTGACAAATGGCTCGTGCGGGATGGGCTCCGCCTGGGGAGAAATTCCTTGCAGTGCAGCCAGAGCCGCCCGTTTGCGCTCAATAGGTGCCTTGAGCGTCGCAGTCATAATTTCAGTTTCAATGTCCACGATGTGCCGTCCTCCTGGATCAGATCCAGTAATCGAGCGCGGCTTCCGTCTCTGAAAGCTTAGCGTTCGACGGCGACTTAAATCGCAACTAGCGTGCCACGGTTATTTAATGGCGGTACTATGGTTGCGTTAATAGACATGCAACTGATTGCAAAAGAGAATGTTATGGTGTATATATAAAAGCATCAATGTGCGCTAAAAATGAATATAAAGAAATGACCTGCGTAGGCATTAATCTGCCGCGGTTAATATGTGCGACTCGTAACGCATCGCTAATAATGCTTAGATTTCCGACGACCGGGTTTGCCTCCTTTCAGAAAGTTTCCAAGCTTTTGATTAGATGAGCGTATTGCCTGGAGCCTATCATTGATCTTTGTTTCGTGCCAGCCCACATTCTGTTCGATCTCCTGTGCAATCTCAGAGGCCGATTTTTCATCCTTACTCAGGCGGCAGATCTGCATTTCATCCTCGGACAAATTCGCAGATTTAAGTAGCTCCTCAAACGATTCAGGCTGTGGTGCGGGTATTTCAGAATTGAATTCACTGGGAGTGTTTTTGGTTCGCAACGCTGACAGCCATTCTTCAGAGACAGGGGCGACACGCCTTTCTGCTGGGGTGGTATTTTGCCCAAACTCCTTATTCAGTTCAATGATGTGGGCAGTCCAATTCTTTACGATATTTACTAAATTAAGCAACATGTCCGCGAGGCAGCAGTGGTTCGTGAAATTGAA
>JBAXWO010000392.1:0-3334 GCA_037128375.1 bacterium | reverse complement strand
AGATGGTGGCGGCGATAGCCGCAGCCGTGATCGTGACAGGAACGGCGGTGCCGGTCGGCATCGCCGTGGCGCAGGCGGCGAGCAAGGAGTCGAAGTTGGCTGGCGATTACCTGGTGGTAGATTTGTCCGGCGGGCCGTCGGCCTCCAACTATCCAGTGGGGTATCTCAGCGGCGTGCCGACCGGCGGGTGGACCGACGAGTACAAGACCACCAAGCTGGTGCTGCGCAAGATCCCGGCTGGGACGTTTGTCATGGGGTCGCCCACGAACGAACTGGGGCGCTACGACCACGAGACCCAGCACACCGTCACGGTCTCACGGGCGTACTACCTCGGTATTTTCGAGGTAACGCAGCGGCAGTGGGAGTTGGTGATGGGGAACCGGCCGAGCTACTTAACCAACGCGACGTGCTACGCGACGCGTCCGGTGGAGCAGGTGAGCTACTACGACATCCGGGAGAGCACGAACAACCGCGCGATGAATCCGACCTGGCCGGCCACGAACGCGGTACACGCGGATTCGTTCATGGGCAGACTGCGTGCGAAGACGGGGGTGACGGGTTTCGACCTGCCAACGGAGTCGCAGTGGGAGTACGCCTGCCGTGCCGGGACTACCACGGCGCTGAACTCGGGATATAACCTGACTAACCCGACAAACGACGCGCAGATGAACTTTGTTGGTCGGTACTACGACAACTCAGGAGCTCGCGGTTCGTCGGCCAGTCGGGGATGGGAGACGAATCACGGCACGGCGGCGGTGGGGACGTATCAGGCCAATGCGTGGGGTTTGTACGACATGCACGGGAACGTGTGGGAGTGGTGTCTGGACCTTTACGGGCCTTACCTTGGGACCGAGACCGATCCAAAGGGTGCGGCGTCGGGGTCGGGCCGCGTGTTTCGGGGCGGGTGTTGGGGCTGCAACGCGGGTGGCTGCCGGTCGGCGGATCGCTACGGCAACGGCGGCGGCCCGAGCTTCCGGAACGGCTACGTTGGTTTCCGCGCCGCGAGGACCCTGCCATAGCCGGATACGGCTACCCTCACCCCGGCCCTCTCTCCCAGGCGGGAGAGGGGGACGCTAGGAATTACATGCGTCTGCCTTAGAAATTGATCTTGAATCCGATGCATATATAGGTAAATATGTCTTCCATTGGAGATCATATCTATGCAGAGCTTGACCCTTTTGCAGCGCTTGATTGCCGACTTTCATGCCCGGCCAGTCCCGCGGTTGACGGTACGCGATGCGCCGGTCCGTTTTGTGCGCGACATGTCGCTGGCGATTGTGGGCGCACGGCGTTGCGGGAAGACCTATCGCACGTATCAGTTCGTCCGGGAGCATTTGGAGGGGGGCGGTCGGATCGAGAACGTCTGCCGCATCCAGTTTAACGATCACCGGTTGATCGGTCTTACGGGGGCCGGTCTTTCCTCGGTTGACGAAGCCTACTATGCCATGTTCCCGGACAAGCGCGGCCGGGAGGACGTGATCTTCATTTTTGACGAGATCCATCGCATCGAAGGTTGGGAGGACTACGTTCTGCATCTCCTGGATGAACCGACGCACCGGGTTCTTATTACGGGTTCCACGTCGCGCCTGTTGCGTGGGGCCATCGCCAGCGGTTTGCGCGGTAAGAACATGCCCATGGCGCTCTATCCGTTCTCCTTCCGCGAGTTTCTTCGGCACTACGGCGTAACGCCGGAACCGGCGACCAGTCGCGGGCAGGCGCATCTGCGTAAGTTCCTGCAGCGCTATCTGCGGCAGGGGGGCTTTCCGGGACTATTGGATGCAGAGGAGCCGCTTCATCGCGAGATTCTGCAGACCTATTGGGACACCATGGTGCTTCGCGACGTCATCGAGGCGCACCCGGAATCTAATATTTCCATTGCGGTCTTCTCAGGCTTTACACAGGCGCTGCTGGCGCGCACGGCGTGTCCGTTCACGGTGCGCGGCATCGCCGGCGGTTTGCGTGAAGCGGGGCTGAGTTTCACAGCGGAAACCATCTACGGTTATCTGCGGTTCCTGGAAGAAGCCTTCATGGTCTTCGCGGTCCCCATCTTTTCGGCTTCGGAGAAAGTCCGCAACCGCAATTACCAGAAGGTCTATGCGATCGACTGGGCGTTGGCCGATGCGGTCGCGCCCGGCGAAGGCGTGGATGCGACCCGGCAACTGGAGAACATGGTTTATCTGGAACTGCGGCGTCGGGGATGGGATGTATCCTACTTCCGGACGCGGCAGGGTTGGGAAGTTGATTTTGTGGCCGTGCGCAAGGCAGGCAATCGTCACCAGCGCATGATCCTCCAGGTGGCTTATAGCATTCAGGGCGCGGAGGCACGGGAACGAGAATTGCGTGGCCTGCCGGAAACGGCCCGCCATCTTCGCGCCGACCGCGTGATTGTGGTGACCTTCAACGACGAAGAAACGCTGGACTTGGCGGGTACCCGCGTGGAAGTCGTCCCTGCCTGGCGATGGCTGATTGAAGACGATGCGTCGGAAGCGTGATGCCACCTTCTCCGTGCGGCTCCTTTGGCTAAGCGATTTATCATCAACGAGATATCTGCTATCGCGAAAAAAGTTTCCACAATGACCTCCTGAACGCGCCCTTGGCTGCAAGTATATTATGGAAGGCGGAATGATTCAGATATGGTGGATGCCATGACAACGGAACGAACAGACGCGGAATTGCTGCAGGCTTATGTGGATCAGGGGAGCGAGCAGGCCATTGAACAGCTCGTCTCCCGCCACGGGTCTATGGTGTATCGGCACTGCTTTCGTCTCCTTCATGACGCCCACGAAGCCAAGGACACC
Organism: bacterium; assembly: GCA_037128375.1. Classification (GTDB taxonomy): domain Bacteria; phylum Verrucomicrobiota; class Kiritimatiellia; order CAIKKV01; family CAITUY01; genus CAMBRF01. The sequence continues at coordinate 536 of JBAXWO010000392.1, read as the reverse complement.
TCGCAAGCCGTGTTTATTGTTCTGGCAAAACAAGCGCGCACGCTCCGGAAGAACGGGAACCTGACAGCCTGGCTTTACGGGGTGACCCGGAATGTCTGCCGTCATGCGCTGCGCTGCCGTGTGAATCGCCAACGGCGCGAGGAAGAGGGGGCGAGCATGCTGGAACTGGAGAGAGAGTCGGCCCAGTCAGTTGAATCCCAGTCAGTCGTATTGGCTCTCGTGTATCAAGAACTGGGCGCATTGACAGCGCTCCAGCGGCAGGCTGTGATCCTGCGCTACATCGAGGGGCGACTGGAAGACAATGCGGCGGGGTTGGCGGGTTGTTCGGTGGACGCGCTGCATCGGCGCGCCACGGACGGCATTGCCAAGCTGCGGCAACGTCTGGCCAAGCGCGGTGTCGCGCTCAGCGGCGTAGCCCTCGCCAGCCTGCTCACCTCCGAAGCCTCGGCAGCCGTACCGGAAACACTCCTTCCTTCCATATTGGCGACCGTGAAAACTGCCGTGGCGACAACCGCCACGGCCACGACCGCCACAAC
>JBAXWO010000391.1:0-3339 GCA_037128375.1 bacterium | reverse complement strand
CGACAATAAAGACGGGTGTTCCAACCTGGACCATGGCGGCCAGGGTGACGATGTCCCAGTTGGTGAGACGGAAACAGCCATGCGACTCCCGGCGCCCGATGGTCTCCGGATGGGGCGTACCGTGTATGCCGAATCCGGGTGCGTTGAGGGTGATCCAGTAGACCCCCACAGGGTTGTTGGGGCCGGGCGGAAGGATCAGTTTTCGTCCGATCTCCCGGGCGCGGGCGGACTCGGGAAAATTGGCGGGGTCAAAGGTGTAGTTGGGGTTCGGGGCGAAACTGGCGATGCATAGTTCGCCGGTCGGAACCCGAGCCTGGTCCCGTGCGATGGAGCAGGGAAAAGACGCGAGCAGGTTGTCGTCTGTGCCGAAAACGCGCAACCGATAGGCGGTGCAGTCGACTTCGATCCGGGCGGCGGAAGAGGGGGTGAGGCCCGACTGGGAATTCGGCACGGTTACCTCGACGTCGAGCAACTCGCTGTCCCAGTTGGTTATACCGGGATTCAGACGCTGCAAGAAGGGCTTGGAGACATGAAATTTCTCGGACAGCGCCTCGTCAAGCGATTCGAAAGCCATCGAAGGGACTTCGGAGGCTGCCTGCCAGTCGGTCGGAGCCGAACCCACCCGCGACAGATCAGCCTGGGTGATGGTGTAGGTGAGGGTGGCGGGGATGTTGTTGGACAGGAGGGCCTCCCGTGCCCCGCGGTCGGAAAGTCCCGTGGCCCGGCGGTAGTCGCGGAAGGCATGGTACGTGCGGGGCCCATCCTTCCCGTCCACAAACCCCGCTCCAAACCCGTTCCGGCCCAGGGCGGTTTGCAGGGCGGCGACAGACAGGATATCCGCCGTTCTCGGGGCGGGAGGCGAGGGTAAGGGTGTGGCGCAAGCCGCAAGACAGGCAAGAAGGAGCCCAGTTTGCAGGATGATGGGTTTGGTTATCTTGAGGAACATAAGGGCCTGCCCTGCAGGTATTTCACGAGCGTTTGTATAGTGCAACGAATGTTGGCGGGCAAGATTATCTTTCGGTCGTTGTGCTTTAAGGTGGACCGCGCTGTCCTTAGCGCGGTCAGACGCCGGTAGGGACACCGGCGTCCACCTGTCGCAGATGTGCGGGGATAATAATTGTCATTCCGGTGAATGCCGCCGTCTGATACATTTCCAGCCAACTGATCAAAGGGTAACACGCAAATCCGGAGTGGGAGCAATCGGGACATGAACCTGTTGGGAATCGACATCGGGGGAACCAAAACGGCGGTATGTGTCGGACATGCCGACGGCGAGATTCTTTATTCAAAGCGCATGCCGAGCAAGGGCGATTCGGTGGAGGTGTATCGGCATCAGCTCATCGAATTGTGTCACCATGTGCTCGAGAAGGCGAATCTTCGGCCGGAGGCGCTGGATGGAATTGGGATTTCCGCGCCAGGCCCCTTGGATTGCAGGCGGGGGGTGTTGATTGCCCCACCCAACAACCCCGGATGGAAAGAGGTGCCGATTCAGGCCATGGTGCAGAAGGCCTTCAAAGCCCCGGTCTTCATCAATAACGACGCCAATGCCTGCGCGCTGGCCGAGTTGTTGTTCGGGGAGCACCGGGGGGTCAGTAATCTGGTCTATCTTACGTTCAGCACCGGAATGGGCGGCGGCATTATTGTCAACGGCCGGTTGATTCAGGGCTCCACCGACACGGGGGGGGAGGTGGGACATCAGGTTTTGGATCCCGAGGGGCCCCTGTGCGGGTGTGGACAGCGTGGATGCTGGGAGGCCTATGTTGGCGGCCGGCAGGTGGCGGAGCAACTCAAGGCGAAGATCATCGCGGGCAACATTTCGACCAGCATCGTCAGGCTGGCCGGCGGGGTCGACAAGATCAATCTCCAGGCCTTCGAGGCGGCCGCCCGTGAGGGGGACCGTTTTGCCTTGGCTGAGTGGGATATCTTTACCGAGCGGGTCGCGCAGGGAGTTGGCGGTCTGATCATGATCTTGAATCCCGATGTCGTCATCATGGGCACCATTGGCATTCACGCCGGGGAATTTGTAATGGGACCGATTCGTGATAAATTGCCGAAATATTCTTGGAAATGGCCGCTCGAGGCCTGCGAAGTCGTGCCGAGTTCACTGGGCGGAAAGATCGGGGAACTGGCAGGCCTCGCCGTGGCGGTTACCGGATTGAAGTCAGATGCCTGAGGGGGTAATCTTGTGTTTACAATCACAATAATCGGGATATCATTCACGTTGACATGCTAAGAGGTGGAGCGATGCCGGGGAACGGGGATGACCGGAAGAGAGGTCAGGCCATGGTTGAATTCGTGGTTGTGGCCGGGATGGTGTTGGCCTCGTTGGCGGTGCTAACCGTCTTGCTGATGACGTTTCGTGAGTACGGAACGCGCGTGTTGGATCTGGTTGGATCGGAATACCCCTAATAGGGAGGGAGTTAGCGCATGAATAAGAACAGGAAGAGTGGTCAGGGCATGGTGGAATACATCATCATCGTGGCTATCATCGCGCTGGCGGCGATTGCCATATTCGGCGTGTTTGGCGATACGATCCGTGCCAAGCTGGGTGGTGCCGTGACGGAACTGGGCGGTGACGCTGACAAGGCAAAAGCGGCAGTGGAGGGCAAAACGTCCGCCCAGTATATGAAGGACTTGAAGTAGCCTGAGTTCGCTAGAGGAGGTCTGGTGCCCGTATTCCCGTACAGGGGTGGGGTGGCGTCGCTTTTTTTCCGGCGCTCCACCACGAGTCGGGCGGGGCAGTCTTTGATCGAGTCGTGTCTCGTGCTGATCATTGTCTGCCTCGCTTTCTTTGGTGTTTTCCAGATTTCGCAGCTATTTGCCCGTCAGGAAGTTCTCCACTATGCCGCCGCACGGGGTGCGCGGGCAAAGGTGGTCGGATTCAACCAGTTCATGGTTTTCAAGACCATCCGCGTCGGGGCCATTCCCAATGTCGGGCGGTTGATCAACCCAATCTCGGATGGCGGGCCTGCCGCGCAGCATGCCGTCGAAGCGGCCCGGATTCCGCTCTACATGGGCACTGAAGATGCCAGTGAACTGGACCCCATCCTCGACTATCAGGATTGGGATACCGCCCAGGACGTGAGCTGGCCCTTGGTATCGGCCTTTGGGGACGGGACCTTGCGCTTGCGAGTCGGACAACAGGTTCCCCTTCGCTACCCCTTTCATCGAGCCTTCTACGCGGCGGATTCCATGGATATGACCGGGGAATCCTGGATGGACAATCACTACACGCTTTACCTGGATGATCGGAATTGGTGACGATGACAGACCGCGACAAAATCGGCCAACGGGGCGGACAGGTCATGATCTTTCTGATCATGGCGCTGCTCATCCTTT
>JBAXWO010000390.1:0-3344 GCA_037128375.1 bacterium | reverse complement strand
GGCCCTGAAGGATTGCATGAAGACAAACAGGTACTTAAAGGGGAGAATGGATATGAGAAACTCAATTCGCTGGGGTGTTTGTGCGGTGGCCGTTCTGCTCCTTTTGGGGGGCGGTTGCAAAAGTTACTACTCCAAAAACTCGATTCTTCCACCGCGTGCGCCGATGTACAGCGTTTCGGACGCAATGGCAACAGAGGCGGCGTTCCCCCCGGCCAACGAGGCGGATGGAGGCGAGCAAGCCGCCACGACGGGAGACGTCGAGCAGACCACCAATGCCTCAGAGCGCCTCATGACGTATGATGCCACTCTGCGTGTCGTGGTTCAGAATATCGCTGCTGCCATGGAGTCACTGAAAGTCATGACCAGCAACCTGCAAGGCTATATGCAGAGCATGGCGGAGAACTCCATCACCGTGCGTATCCCGGCGGCTCGCCTGAATGCCGCCTTTGAGCAGGTCGGCAAGTTAGGAGAGATCACCTCGCGAACCATCACGGGTGATGATGTGACGGAAGAGATGATGGATCTCGATATCCGCTTACGTACAACCGAAGACACTCGAAACCGGCTGGTTGAATTGCTTAAGAAAAGCGACAAGGTTGAGGATTTGCTTAAGGTCGAAAAAGAACTCCAACGTGTTATCGAGGCGCTGGAGTTGATCAAGGGTCGAATCAAGTATCTTGCTCATGCGGTGGCCTATTCCACACTCACGGTGGAACTGAACTCCCCTGTGGCTCAGACGGAACCACGGGAGACGATTCCCTTTGCTTGGGTTCGCAGTTTAGCCACGGACATCGTATTGAACCCGGAGTCCTCGTTCACCCCCTCCAGACAATGGCGGTCCTGGCTGAAAATGGAATGGCCGTCCACATTCGTGAAACTCTTCGAGGTCGAAGGGTGTACGCGTGCCATGTCGGGAAATGGAGTGATGCTGCTGGTCAAGCGGCATGACAACTTCGAGGGAGGCACGCCCGTCTATTGGACGCAGATCATCAGGAGATGGCTCGTGGGTAATAAGGTTATTGCCTTGGGCACCATGAAGGATGTCGTACTCATCAACGAAGCGAAGGGGACTGAGTTTGTCGGGACCAAGGCGGTGGGCCGCAAAGAATACCAATACATGCTCGTCACCGTCGTCAACACGAATTACATCTATACAATCGAATGCTGGGGACCGGCCGAAGAGCTGGCGAAGGAACGTGACGCTATCGAACAGTCCGTCAGAACCATGAAGGTCAAGCCGTAGCGACAACAAACAGGCGGGGTGTACGAATCCCTGCCAACTCAAAGCTGGTGCGTCGCACCAATGCACACAACCTAATAAAGGAAGAAAACGCTGATATGACAAAGAAGATTGTGGCACCCCTGTTCCTTGGACTCATTGTTTTCTCGGTTGTTGGATGCGACGACTACTACGGCAATCAGAACAAGTCATCACGCGAACAGACTGCTTGGGCCGCATACGAGAAACAACAGACGGAAGAAGTCAAACGTCGAGAGGCAGCCTGGGCGGAATCTGAGGGAGTGATGAAGAGGCAGAAAGATATGCAGGAACGGGCTGGAGCACTTTTGGAGGCCCAGGAAGCCCTCGTTAAAAGACAAGGTGAGCAGGCGGACAGATTCGACGTTATCCTGAAGAAATGGGAAGCCATGCCGTCGGTTCCGCACCAATAGGTTTCGAATCCATGCCCTCTGTCTATCGGCGCTGCTGCGCCTCAGACAGTGACCGCTCGTTCGGGAATCAGTATGCTCAAGATGATCATAGGATGGACCTGCATCGGGATCGGCAGCCTCATTCTGTTCGCGGCAGTCTTTGTCTTTGGGGCGGAAGTCTGGCAGAATTGGCAACTGCGGCGACAGAACCCGATAGGCTGGTCTTTATTCCGTATGCCCGACTTCATGGGCATCTCAATCGTCACTTCGGACAACCCGGACAGATTTCGGGGCTTCTTTACAGACGCGCGGGCGTTCCTGCTAGGTGAGATCGGACTGGGACTGGTCGCCTTGGCGGTCGGGATGCACTTCCTGCATCTTCAACAGCAAGACGCTGGCCGACGACAACAGGAGCAGAGTGGATGCGTATTCCCCGAACCTCATGCAGGCGCCGGGGAAACCCGCGCCAGATGAGCGGCGTTGGCAATGAATGAAAAAGAACTGGATAGCTCTGCTGTTGGCTTTGTTGCTCACGTCGTGCGCCACCCGATATCTGTGGGATCACACCAACACCTACGTGGCGGTTGCCCAAAGTGATGCCTGTGAACATGATCTGAATGCCAGACACGTCAAGTATATCCGGAGCAACGTGTCCAACGTGCTTTTCGTGGAGAAGAGCGGTATAGACAAATGCAAAACCTATGCCATCAGATTGATTGCTGCGCCGTTTACCGTTGCGGTTGATGCAAGCACAGCCGTTCTTGTCGTGGGAGGTGGGGCCTTCCTTTTCGTGAAATCCAAAGATGGTGGCGCCGGGGCAATGCAGTACTCCGCAAATCTACTCAATTCAATCACGGACAAGATTGAACAAATGAGGACGGGACAGCCGAACAACTCGGCCCAAGCGCCGGCCGAGCCCGCGCCTGGCCGGTAACGTTCGCCAAGGAATGAGAATGACAAGGACAACACTTCGTCTTATCGCCACACAGTTTGCGGTCTGCTCGATCACTTTGGCGAGCGAAGGCCCGCCTCCTATCCTCAATCCCGCAACCTACACGTCGCCGTCGGGCGAGTATACGTTGTCTGTGAACCCAACCGATCTTTACGGGCGCGGTCCTGCGGACTGCCGATTTACCAAACGGGGAGAAGTCGTGTGGACCAATCGCTTGCCCTTCACGCTTTGGCAGGCAGGCGTGGCTAACTCGGGGCATATCGGAGGGTATGCCTACAGTCACGGCTGGCGGGGCTTCTCCGAGGAAGGCTTTGAGGCGGGAATGGGAAACTTCATCGTTGCGGTGCTCTCGCCAACAGGCCGGATTCTCGGAGAGCATGTTTCCCCACGCGAGGACAGTCACTTTCTTCATACCCCTCCGAACCCTCTGTGCCGAGGGCTTGTCATTGACGATCATGCAAATCGTTTGGTGGTTCGTATTGCCGACTCAGACCTCAACCGGGGAATTGAGCAATGGTGGGTCTACGCGCTGAACAGCGGTAAGCGCGTCGCCACACTAGAGCCCGAAACTCAAATGGCCGACAGTAAGCACAGTCTTTCAATCATTGCTGCCAGCGCGGTGCCGTCGACTCCCCTCATCTTGATTCACTGGTGGAAAGTCGACTACCCCCGTCCCCCCAGTGGTCTCTTCACACTGGTGGACAAGACGGGGAAACCTGTGTGGGTGCTGACCTTGGATAGG
>JBAXWO010000039.1:0-11516 GCA_037128375.1 bacterium | reverse complement strand
GGCGTGAAGCCGGGATCTTTTCCGCAGGCCGCCCACGCCAACGCGCCAAGCGACAGATAGGTTTCGTGGAGATGCATGACATCCACGAAATCGCGGACCTCACTACGCCCAGCCAAGGCCAGTATCTTGTTGGTGGCCGCGTCGGCGTCGTGCAAACGGTAGCCGAAAAACGCGTCCTGCTGCACCGGAAAAAACCGAAAGGCGCTGTCCTGTGCCCATTCGACCTTCAGTTGTTGTGCGTCCACGCTCACAACGGCACGGTGAAACGTGGATGTCCGCAGCGTCCACTCAAAACGATAGCCGGCGCCACGAAGCGTCGCCGCATCCTGCTCCGCACAACGCGCAATACTGTCTTCCACGTCGTGGAACAAATCGATGTCCTGCGAGAAACGGGGACTTTTGCGATCCCGGTGAAGCACCGTGGCGCCAGCGAGATAACTCTCCGGACTGCGGTTCGCGGCAATGCATCGCAGCACCACGGCCTGAATGTCGCTTATCGGCATAATTTTGCGGCCAGAAGAAACCCCTGCCGCCCTCCGTTTTGTCGCAAGCCACGCACCAATTCGGGAATGTCGTTGATCGTCACGCGAAGGTCCGGCCGTATAAACCAGAAGCACTGCGCATAAAACTCCCTAAAGATCTTCCGGGCCTCGCGTACGCGAACCATGTCGCGGGCAGCCTCGCAGGACAGGCGGCGACGGCTCTTTGCACCGCCCTTGCGTCCAATCGCAGCGAGATAAGCTCTGACTTCTTTTGGCACTTGTTTCATATAGCAATTATCATAAGCGGCTTATATTGATAACGCAAGCGGAAATGCATACCGCTGAATCGTTCTGGACTAACTTCGGCTCGTCGTCCGCCATTCGCCATCCACCACCCTCCCACTCCCCAAAAAAAGACCCCCCGCTAGCCAGTAGCCAATGCAACAGCATGAGCCATGGCTCTCTTCAATTGTCCGATGTTGGGTACGAGGACAAGTTCTTCAATCTCATCGAGGCCAGCGCCGATGAGGCCAAGGCCAGCGCTCAACTGCGCCTGACTCTGTTCAAGACGCCGTGACCCGGCCAGCCATGAGGCTTTCGGAGCCGTTCAGCAGCCGTTCGAGTTCGTGCTCACATATGCCGTAGAACTCCTTGAGCGCCGCGATCTGCGCCCGGATCCGGTCGGCAGGCTCTGGGTTGGCGGTCCGAACGGCCGAGATCATCTTGTTCTTGTCCGTGTGCTCCAGGGCGATGAACTCGAAGACGTTCACGCGATAGCCCGCCTCCTCCAGCAACAGGGCACGCAGGCTGTCCGTGGCCATGTCCGCCGCCTGCCCGAGGTGTACCCCGAACCGCAGCACAGGACGGAGGACCTCGGGGCTCCTGATCTGCGGCCGGATCTGCTTGTGACAACAGGGCGCACAGAGCAGCATCGCCGCCCGGGCGCGCATCCCCAGATGGAGCGCCCGATCCGTCGCCGTATCGCAGGCATGCAGGGCGATGAGGATATCCGCCTCCACTTGGGGAGAATCATGGAGACTCCCCTGCCGGAAGGTCAACCCCTCGCAATGGCGGCGCGTGGCGACGTCGTTGCCGAACTGCACGAGATCTTCCCGCAACTCGATGCCCGTCACCACCGCTTCGACCCCCAGGGTATTCCGCAGCCAATGATGCACCGCAAAGGTCAGATATCCCTTGCCGGCCCCGAAATCCACCACGTGAACCTTCTTCCGTCCGGGCAGGTCCGACTCCGAGAAGGCATGTCCGAAGACTTCGAGGAACTTATTGATCTGCTTCCACTTATGGGACATTGAGGGGAGAATCTGATGCCGCTCGTCGGTGATGCCCAGATCCTGAAGAAAAGGGAGTCCCTGATCGAGAAGCCGCTGCTTTGGCCGGTCATGCGCGGTCGATACGATGGCGCTCTGGGTGGGTTTGCTGCGCGCCACCCTGGCCTGCCCCTGCGAGTCGATCTTCAGGTGGAGGTCCTCCGTCAACGTGAACAGGTGGGCGCTCTTGAACGTCCCGCCCAAAAGGCCTTCCAGGGTGGCGGTGCCCGTGGCCATCGGAACATTCTTGGTAATGTCTTTCGTCCGATAATGATAGAGGCAGCAGAGTCGCTTCTGCCCCTTGATAACGACCGGTCGGACGACCAGTTTGACCAAGTCCGGCTCGGTTCCCTGGTAAGTTCCCAGAATCAACTTGGCAAACGACTCCTGCGCCAGGCTGGCGCGGAAAGCATCAAGGAACAGGACACGTTCATTCACGGGGGGCACTTCATTCATATTCGAGTCATACGCAACAAACACCGTCGAGTCAATATCCTCTGGTTGTTGGGTCAACGGAATAATGATACATACTTGATGCCGTCCGGAATCGTTTTGTTTTGAAAAACCCATACACTGATCCATGCCCTCGAGCTGTATTCCATCCCCCTCCATCCCCGAAATAAAGCCGGGCAGAAAGAACGTCCCGCCCAGCGCCGTACAGGAAGGGTTCTGGTTTCTGGCCAACATGGAAGGTGTGGGCTCAACCCACAGCGTGGCACGAACCGTACGCCTGTGCGGCCCGCTCAACGCCGGGGCCCTGGCTCGCTCCCTGCAGCACATCGTGGACCGCCACGACGTCCTGCGGACGGTTTTCACCGACGTGGACGGTCAACTTCAAGCCACCGTGTTGCCGACATTGTCCGTCCCCCTGCCGCGAGTCGATCTGAGCCATCTCCCCGAAGGAGCCGCTCTGCCGGAGGCGGAATCGCGCAGCCGTGACGCCATGCAGCGCCCCTTCGACCTGGCTCGGGGGCCCCTGCTGCGTTTTCTATTGTTCCGCTTGCAGCCGGACGACCATCTCCTGATGCTGAATTTCCATCACATCATCATCGATGCCTCCACGATAACCACGTTCCGCCGCGAACTCGCCCTGTGTTACCAGGCCTTTTCGGCTGACAAAGACCCCGACTTGCCGCCCCTGCCCCTTCAATATGCCGACTATGCACAGCGCCAGCGGGCTCGGCTGACTCCGGAGAAAACTGCCGCGTTATTGGATTACTGGCGGACGGCACTGGAGGGGGCGCCTGCGCTGCTGGAACTTCCGACGGATTACCGTCGGCCGCGTGTGCAAACCTTCGATTCCGGGAACGTCGCCTTCACTCTGTCTGCGGAACTTCTGCAGGAACTTCGCGCCCTTCGCACGGCCGAAGGCGTGAGCCTGTTCGCGGTATGCCTGTCGGCGTTCCAGGTCCTGCTGATGCGGATGAGCGGCCAGGAAGACGTGGTGGTCGGCGTTTCACACGTGGACCGGAAAAGCCCGGAGGTCCAGCCCCTGATCGGATGTTTCGTCAACATGCTTCCGGTGCGCGCGACGTTCTCCGATGCCCTCCCGTTTCGTGAGTTCCTCCGGCAGGTTCAGGGCACGCTCAGGGACGCGATCGCCCACCACGAATTGCCTTTCCAGAAACTCGTCGAGAATCTCGTTCCCAAGCGCCGCGCCTCCTATCCTCCGGTGTTTCAGGCCAGCATCCGCGTACTTCAGGACGAGACCGAAGGGCTAGCCCTGACAGGCCTGCGGCAGGATTACAATATCGTCCTGTCCGGAGGAACCGCCTATGACCTCACCCTTTTCGTGGAGGCGGGCAATAACGCTGGCAGTGGCCGACTCGAATATAATCGCGCCCTCTTCTCGGAATCCACCATCCATCGGATGGCGGGCCATTTCCTGCGGTTGCTGGAGGGCATTGTCGCCAACCCCGATGAACCGATCGGCTCCCTGCCGCTGCTCAATCCGGCCGAACGGGAACAACTCCTCGTGCAGTGGAACGTTACGGCCCGGGACTATCCGGGCGTCCCCTGCGTGCATCGCCTGTTTGAGGATCAGGCGGCACGGACCCCGGAAGCGGTCGCGCTGGTTTTCGGCGATGCCGAATTCACCTATCGTCAGTTGAACGCGCAGGCCAACCGGCTGGCCGTCCGTCTGCAGGCGCTCGGAGTGGGCCCGGATGTCCGAGTGGCCCTCTGCGTGGAGCGGTCGATCGAAATGGTGGTCGGACTGCTGGCCATCCTCAAGGCGGGCGGCGCTTACGTCCCCATCGATCCGGACTATCCGCCCGATCGCCTGGAGTTCATGCTGAAGGACTCCCGGACACCACTCGTCCTCACGCAGGCCCGGCTGGTCGACCGGGTCCCCGTGCCCCCGGGGGCCGGGATCGAACTTCTGGATGAATGGGCGGCGCCGTTCACGCCCACCGCCGATCCTCCGAATCCGCCCCTGGCCGTGGGCGGCGACACCCTCGCCTATATGATCTACACCTCCGGGTCCACCGGCCAACCGAAGGGCGTGATGATCCCGCACCGGGCGCTGGCCAACCACATGCAGTGGATGCAGTCGACCTTCCCGGCGGGCCCGGACGATGCCGTACTGCAGAAAACCCCCTTCAGCTTCGATGCTTCCGTGTGGGAATTCTACGCCCCCCTGCTGGCGGGCGGACGGCTGGTACTGGCACAACCCGGCGGCCACCGCGATCTGAATTACCTGATCGAGGCCATCGATCGGCATCAAATCACCATCCTGCAACTGGTCCCCTTTCTGCTGGGACTGCTTCTGGAAAATCCCCGGTTCGGGACGTACCGGAGCCTACGCCGCGTCTTCTGCGGCGGAGACGCCCTGACGACCGACTTGGTGCGAACCTTCTGCGCCACCCTGGAGGCTGACCTTCACAATCTCTATGGCCCAACGGAAGTCACCATCGATTCGGTCTTCCACTCCATCGATCGCCGTCACCTGCCGGAGGTCGTACCGATCGGCCGGCCTGTGGCCAATAGCCAGGCCTATATCCTCGACGCGCATTTTCAGCCGGTGCCCATCGGCGCGGTCGGCGAACTCTATCTGGGCGGCACCCAGGTGGGCCTCGGCTACCATAACCGGCCCGATCTGACGGCGGAACGGTTTCTCCCCGACCCCTTCCGTCGGGAACCGGGTGCGCGTCTCTTCAAGACAGGAGACCGGGCCCGATACCAGCCGGACGGCACGATCGAGTTCATGGGCCGCATGGATCAGATGGTCAAACTGCGCGGTTGCAGCATCGAGTTGGGGGAAGTTGAGGCGGTGCTGCGGCAGCAGGCGGGAGTCCGGCAATGCGCGGTGCTCGTCACGGAGGTGAAACCCGGCGATCAACGCCTGGTGGCTTACGTGGTTCCCGAGACCGGGCACAGTCCGGCGCCGCTGGCTTGGGGTGAGGGGCTCCGGCAAAAACTTCCGACCTACATGATCCCTTCGGCTTATGTAGCCCTGGACGCCCTGCCGCTGACACCGAGCGGCAAACTGGATCGCAAGGCCCTTCCCCTTCCAGCGGGGGGGCCCATCGATCACAGTCAGCCGACGGCCACGACCACCGAAGCCAAACTGGCCGCGATCTGGGCCCGTGTATTCGGCATCGAGAGGGTGGATCGTCAGGACGACTTCTTCAGTCTGGGCGGTCATTCACTGTTGGCCGTTCAGGTTGCCGCCAACGTCCGCGACGTCTTCAAAGTGGACCTGCCCCTGCGATTATTCTTCGAGGCGCCAACGTTGGCGGACCTGGCCAACAGACTGGACGAACTGTGGCGGTCCGCATCGACCGTAAAGGATCGCCCCATCCGGCTAGGAAGACAGGAACGGTGCCTGCCGTTGTCCTTCGCCCAGCAAAGGTTGTGGTTTCTGGACCAGTTGGAGCCGAATAGCAGTGTCTACAACATGCCGCAGGCCTTGAGCTTGACGGGCGATTTGAACGTCAAAGCACTGGAACAGAGCCTGGAAACCCTCGTGTCGCGCCATGAGGCCCTGCGAACCGTTTTTGTCTACGAAAACAACGCCCCGCTGCAGGTCATCCTTCCACCGGGCCCTTTCAGTCTGGCCCTGACCGATCTGGGTGCCCTGCCGGACGAAGAACGGCGGGAACAGGTCCGGCAACGATTACGGGAAGAGGTTGCCACCCCCTTCAACCTGAGGCAGGGGCCCCTGTTCCGGGCGTATCTTCTGCGACTGACGGAGCAGGAGCATGTGCTGCTGCTTAACCTGCATCATATCATCTCGGATGCTTGGTCCCTGTCGGTGCTCTTTCACGAACTCAGTGTTCTCTACAAAGCGCACCTCGCCGGCAGCCCTTCGCCGTTACCCGATTTGAAGGTGCAATACGCCGATTTCGCGGTCTGGCAGCGACAATGGTTGCAGGGCGAGACGCTGGAACGGCAGCTGACCTACTGGAAGAACGAACTGGCGGGAGCCCCGGCCTTCACGACGTTACCCACCGACCGGCCGCGACCGGCCACTCAGACCCACCGGGGTGCAGCGCAAAGCATCGTCGTCCCGCCCGAACTCACCCGTGAGTTGCAGGCGCTGAGCCAGCGGGAAGGATGCACACTGTTCATGACGCTGCTGGCCGCCTTCAACGTGCTGTTGCACCGGTACACGGGCCAAACTGACTTCGTGGTGGGTGCACCGATCGCCGGCCGTAACTGGACGGAGGTCGAGGGGTTGATTGGATTTTTTGTCAATACACTGGCCCTGCGCAACCGAATCGACGGAGCCGATACGTTCCGGGAATTGCTGGCCCGGGTACGGGAAGGCGCCCTGGGCGCATACGCCCATCAGGATCTGCCGTTCGAAAAACTGGTCGAGGCTCTCAACCCCGAACGGGATCCCGGTCGCAACCCCCTGTTCCAGGTCCTGTTTGCCCTGCATAATATGCCGCCCGTCGATCCGACCCTGGGCGGATTGGCGATGCAACTCATCCCTGTGGAGAAGCAGCTGTCGAAGTTTGACCTCTCGATGTCCTTTGGAGAGGACAGGAAGGGACTGTCTGGTTCGATAGTCTTCAATGCGGATCTCTTCGATTCGGCCACGATTCAGCGGATGGCGGGACATTGGCGGCGATTATTGGAGAGCCTCGTCACCACTCCCGATGAACCGATCGGAAGCCTGCCGATGCTCACCGATCGGGAACGACATCAATTGCTGGTGGAATGGAACCCTACACAACCTGCGGCAGCCCCGACCCAATGCCTGCACGACCTGTTCGAGGCCCAGGTGGACCGCACCCCTGAACAGGTGGCGGTCGTGTTCGAAACCCGGCAGCTCACCTACCGGGAATTGGACCGGCAGGCAAACCGGTTGGCGAACCGGTTGCGGGACTGCGGGATTGGACCGGGCATCCCAGTGGGCATCTGTGTCGAACGCTCGACGGACATGGTCGTGGGAACCCTCGCTGTGTTCAAGGCGGGTGGCCAACTCGTGCCGATGACTCCCGACCTGCCCCGGGAACGATTCGCCTTCATACTCGAAGAGACACAGATCCGGGTTCTCCTGACCCAGGAGGCGGTCCTCTCCGGGCTGCCGCCCCTCTGCGCCCTGACGATCTGTCTGGACCGCCTTCCGGATTCGCCCCACCCGGCCTCCTTGGACGTCCGGGTGAAGTCCGGCGTCACGCGGCAGGACCCCGCCTACATCATCTATACATCAGGGTCGACGGGACGTCCCAAGGGCGTTGTCGTCACGCAGGGTGCGTATCTCGACTATTACGGTCCGGCCATGGACCTATGGCGGCTGACGTCATTGGATCGATATCTCCATTTCCATACCTTCGGCGTCGATGTGGCCATCGACCAGATCCTGACGCCCCTGCTGGCGGGCGCCACCGTCGTGATGCGCGGACCCGACCTGTGGGATCCCCTCACCTTCACCCAGCGGTGCCGGGAGTACGGGTTGACGGTGGTGCACCTCCCGCCCGTTTACTTCCAACAGTGGGTGGAGTCGTTCGATGAACAGAGGGCGCCAGCGCCGGACGATTCGCTGCGGCTGGTGATTGTGGGCGGAGACGTCATGCCGGTGACGACCGTCCGGCGCTGGCAGCACCGGGCACCACCCGGGATTCGGTTGATCAACCGCTATGGACCCACAGAAGCCACCCTGTTTTCCACCGCCTACGAAATCCTCGCAGAACTGCCGGGCGGGATCGCCGCCAAACGGATCCCCATCGGGAAACCACTGGCCAACCGCCTCCTCTACATCCTCGATCCCTACGGTAATCCCGCGCCGATCGGGGTTACCGGCGAGATTCACATCGGGGGCGGCAGTCTGGCGCAGGGCTATTTGAATCGACCCGACCTGACCGCCGCACGATTCATCCCGAATCCGTTTGAAGACCGGCAGGGCGCCCGGCTCTTCAGGACGGGCGACCTGGCGCGTCACCTGCCCGACGGCAACATCGACTTTCTCGGCCGCAACGACTTCCAGGTGAAGATCCGCGGTCACCGGGTTGAACCGGACGAAATCGCGGCCGTGATGCGTGAACACCCCGGCGTACGGGACGGCGTCGTCCTCACCAGGGAAGACGCGGCCGACGGGGTGCGCCTGGTGGCCTACTGGGTGGCGGGAGAATCCGCGCCCCCCACCAGTGTCGAATTGCGTACATTTCTTAAACAGAAACTGCCCGATTACATGGTGCCGGAGGTGGGTGAGCCCTTGAGCGCCCTGCCACTGTCCCGTAGCGGCAAGGTGGATCGCGCCGCCTTGCCCGTTGCCTTGCCGCCCGTGGTGCGGCCGCAACAGGAATACGCCGCGCCACGGTCAGCCATGGAACAAGCACTGGCAGGCATCTGGCAGGCTATTCTGAACCGCGACAGCATCAGCCTGCACGACGATTTTTTCGATCTGGGCGGACATTCGCTTAAGGCCGTCCGGGTCATCGCCCAGATTCGAAAAGCCTTCGGGATGGAGATTCCCGTTCGAACCCTCTTCGGATTCCCAACCCTCGCCGCCTTCGCCGACCAGGTGGAGGCGCAACAGCGTTCCCAAGGAAGTGCGACGTCAACCTTGCTTCTTCAACCGCTCCCGCCAAGACGATTCCCCCTGTCCTTCGGCCAGCAACGGTTGTGGTTTCTGGACCAGTTGGAGCCCAATGGCTGTGCCTACAATATGCCGCAGGCCCTGAGCCTGACGGGAGTTTTGAACGTAAAAGCACTGGAACAGAGCCTGGAAACCCTCGTGTCGCGCCATGAAGCCCTGCGGACCATCTTTGTCTATGAAAACAACGCTCCGCTGCAGCTCATTCTTCCGCCGGGCGCCTTCGGTCTGACCCTGACCGATCTGAGCGACCTGCAGGACCAAGAACGGCAGGAGACCGTCCGGCGACGACTACGGGAAGAGGCTGAAGCCCCCTTTGAGTTGACACAGGGTCCCCTGTTCCGGGCGCAACTCCTGCGGTTATCCGGCCAGGAACATATACTGATGCTGACCCTGCATCATATCATTGCGGATGGCTGGTCCATGTCGGTGCTCCTCAGTGAACTCGGGATTCTCTACAAGACACGCCTGGCCAATAGTCTCGCGACGTTGCCCGAATTGAAGGTGCAGTACACCGACTTCGCAAGCTGGCAGCGCGATCATCTACAGGGTGACAAACTGGAATCATCGCTGGGCTACTGGAAGAAGCAGTTGGACAGCCTGCCCTCCTCCCTCGATCTTCCCTTCAACCGGCCGCGGCCGGCGGTTCAGACCCGCCATGGAGCGAGGGCGGAGGTCTCGCTTTCGATCGAATTAACGCGATCCCTGCGCGCGCTAAGCCGCCGCGAAGGCGCCACGCTGTTCATGACCCTGCTGGCCGCCCTCGACGTGCTGCTGCATCGCATCACGGACCAGGAGGACTTTGCGGTCGGAACGCCGGTGGCAGGTCGCGAGCGGACGGAGTTTGAGAGTCTGATCGGCTTCTTCGTGAATACCCTCGTGTTGCGCAGCCGCGTGGAGGGCGATCCGACCTTCCAGGAATTCCTGGCTCGGGTGCGAGAGTGTGCCCTCGACGCGTATGCCCACCAGGATCTGCCCTTTGAAAAACTGGTCGAATCCCTTAACCCGGAGCGGAATCCAAGTCGGACCCCGCTCTTCCAGGTCATGTTCGGCCTGGAAAACCTCCCCGCCGGGCTGACGGAACTCCCCGGACTGAAGATCGGCGAGGTCAACACCGGCTACTGCCAGGCGAAATTTGATCTTACCTTCATGCTGAAGGAAGCGGAGCAGGGTATTACCGGCTCCCTTGTTTACAACACGGATCTTTTCGATCCGGACACCATCCGGCGGCTCGTAGGACACTGGCAGACCCTGCTGGAGGGAATCATTGCGAACCCCGGGGACCGGATCTCCCGTCTGCCGCTGCTGCAGAAACACGAGCGGAACGAAATATTAACGGCGTGGAACGCCACCGACCGTCCCTATCCTTCGGACCAGGGCATCCACCGGTTGTTCGAGGATCAAGTCAAACGGACGCCAAAGGCCCCGGCGGTGGAGTTCGAGGGGCGACCGTTGACCTACCGGGAGTTAAATCGAAGGGCTGATCAACTCGCCTGCCGGTTGAGATCGATGGGGGTGGGATCCGAATCGCTGGTTGGTATTTGCGTCGAACGGTCTCCTCTCATGGTGATCGGCATGCTGGGAATCCTCAAGGCCGGCGGCGCCTATGTGCCGCTCGACCCGACCTATCCAAAGGAACGCCTGACGTTCATGCTGGACGACATTCAAGCGACGGTCCTGCTGACGCAGAAAAGCCTGGTCAACCGTTTGCCCGCTCACGCCGCGAAGACATTATGCCTGGATGCCGAAGAAAACCTCATCCCGTCCACAAACCAAGTTCCGACTCCCGCTCCGGTCACAGGCGATTCGCTCGCCTACGTGATCTATACGTCCGGCTCCACCGGCCGACCCAAGGGTGTCGGAGTACCCCATAAAGCCATCAGCCGGTTGATCACAAACACGAACTACATCGCACTGGGACCAACGGACGTGGTGGCCCAGGCCGCCAGTTTCTCCTTCGATGCGGCGACGTTCGAGATTTGGGGCGCCTTGCTGCACGGGGCAACCCTCGTCATTCTTCCCGAAGCGCTGATCCTTTCGCCCGAACATCTGGCGACCCGGCTGAAGGCACGCGGCATCACAACCCTCTTCCTGACCACGGCCGTTTTCAATCTGATGGCACGTCAGGTGCCGGCCGCCTTCAAGCCGCTCAGGCATGTCCTCTTCGGCGGCGAGGAGGTGGATCCCCGCTCGGTGCGGGCGGTGCTTCTCAACGGCCCCCCGGGACGATTGATCCACGTATACGGCCCGACCGAAACGACCACCTTCGCCACGTGGCACCTGGTGGAGGCGGTCGACTCCGACACAGCCCTCGTTCCCATCGGCCGGCCGATTGCGAACACACAGGCGTACATCCTCGACCGCCACCGGGAACCTGTCCCCATCGGTGTGACGGGTGAATTGCACCTGGGAGGCCCCGGACTGGCCCGCGGGTATCTCCATCGTCCCGACCTGACCGCCGAACGGTTCGTGACCCATCCGTTCAGTCTGGATCCCGACGCACGACTTTACAGGACCGGCGATATGGCGCGCTTTCTGGCCGACGGTTCGATTGTGTTCATTGGGCGGAGGGATGGCCAGGTGAAGATCCGCGGGTATCGCATCGAGATGGGGGAAGTCGAACACGCGATCACCCGAACCGGCGAGGTAAGTCAGGCGGCG
>JBAXWO010000389.1:0-3348 GCA_037128375.1 bacterium | reverse complement strand
TCATTCTGTCAGAATTCCATCTGTTCAGATGAGAATTTAGATGCGTTTGCCCTGCTGTGTGCTTTCTTGCCTGTTGCGTCACGCCGGTGGCAGGCGCATGATTTCCGCGGCGACCAGGCAGACGTCGTCATCAAAGCCTTTGCCGTTGGTGAAGTTTCCGGCATCCGCCGCCAGGGCGGCGAGGATGTCGGCCATGGGACTGGCAAGCTGTTTCTGGGCGCACTGAATGAGCCGGTCCACCCCGTATTCCTCACGGTCGGGGCCCTCACATTCCGAAATACCGTCGGTGTAAATCAGGATCGCGTCGCCTTGCTCGATGGGGGCGTATTGAGTGGTGTAAACGGAATTTTCGATAATCCCGAGCGCGGGCCCCGGGGGGGCCAGGGTCTGGCGAAGGGGCGTGATGAGTCCCTTGGAACGTTGGAAGAGGAGGGGGCTTGGATGCCCGGCCTCGGTAAAGGCGAGCTGCCGTTTTTGCAGGTCGATCAGCACATAGCTGGCCGAAACGAACATGAATTCCTCGGCGTCGCGCAGAATGGTCATGAATTCACGGTTCATCTGGGTCATGTAGAAGCCCGGGTCATGGGCGATGGGTTTCAGTTCCTCCACCAGGCCGCGCATGATGGCCGTGATCAAGGCGGCGCGCATGCCGTGCCCCATGACGTCGCAGGTGAATATGCCGGCGACGGTGTCGGAGATGGACAGGATATAGAAGAAATCGCCGCCGAGCGTCGTGCTGGGTTGGTAGAAATGGCTGAACCGCAGAAGACTCTGCCCGGGGGCGGCGGAGGCCGGGAAGACCGGGAAATCACGCGGCAGGAGGGCCAGTTGAACCTCACGGGCCATATCGAGGTCGGCGACCATCTCCGCGTTACGGAGGCGCAGTTGCTCGGCATAGAGTTCCCGTTGCGCCTCGGCCAGTTTCCGTTCGGTAACGTCGTTGAAGGAGAGGACCACCCCGACCAGTTCGTCATCGGCGTTCAGGTTCGCGGTGGCCGCCGTCTGGACGTAGAAGACCGATCCGTCACAACGGCGGGCTTCAACTTCGCCGCTCCAGCCCCGGCCTACGGCGACATTCTGGACGATGGTATTGCCGACGGTGTTGTCGCAGAACAACTGGTGGAGTGTCAGGGCCTGGGCGGCCTCCAGGTCTTTCAGGCCCCACAACTTGAGGATGGCCGGGTTCGCGTAGGTCAACCTGGCCTCGACATCGGCAATGGCGATGCCGCTTCCGGCGGTCTGGATGGCGGTGTGCTCGGTGCGCAACTGTTCCTCAGCCTCCCGGCGCAGCGTGATGTCGCGCACGAAGAAACAGAGGTAGTCCTGCCCGGAAAGATAGAGATGGTTGATGGCGGTCTCGGCGGGAAACACGCTGCCATCCTTGCGCACGAAGTAGGATTGGAGCAGGACGAAGCGGGTGTTGGCGAGGTTTTCCCGGATGACCGGGAGCAGGGTCTCGTCGGCGCCGTAGAGCAGGTCGAAGATCCCGAGGCGGCAGAGTTCCTCATGCTCGTAGCCCAGGAAGTGGCACAACCGCACGTTGGCATCCGCGACCCGCCCGGAATAGTCGGTGATCACGGCTCCGTCGTAAACGTTCTGGAGCAATTGCTGAAAATCGGAATCGCCGATAATGCCGCCGGCGGATTTCGGGCGCGTGATCCGGATGGTGGGGTGGCGCGGCGCGGCGCCGACCGGCCGCGCGGGCGTCTTGCCGGGAAGCGACTCGGGCGTAATATCGATGCGCATCGTGCGGGAAAGCTGACCCTGCGCCTTGAGGTCGTCTCGGGATGGGGTTGGTTCCATGATCTTCAGGCTCCGTCTTTAACGGCCGGACTCTAGCATGACGCGCCACCCGGCACAAGCGCCGGGCCGGCCGGATTCTGACTCCCGGAGTTGTGGCGTCCTGGCCACGAAACCCTCACACGTAAATCATCTTGCGCGTCATGCCGCCGTCCACGACGAAGTCGGCACCGGTGATGAAACTGCCGCCGGGCGAGGCCAGATAGGCGACCAGGCCGGCGATATCTTCCGGTTGCCCCACGCGTCCGGCGGGGTGCTGCTTGTGGTCGGCGCCGGACAGGCGCGGGATCCGGCGGGCGCTCTTTTTCCGCCACGCCTGGGTCTCGATCCAACCCGGACTGATGCAGTTCACCCGGATATCGGGTCCCAGGCTGATGGCCAGGGCGTGGGTGAGGGCCACGAGCCCGCCTTTGGAGGCCGAATACGCCTCGGAGTTGGCTTCGGACATGAACGCGCGGGTGGAGGCGATGTTGATGATGACGCCGCGCCGTTCCTTCAGGAAGGGGGCCATGGCCTTGGCGCACAGGAAGGGACCGGTCAGATTCACGGCCAGCACGGAATTCCAGTCGGCCAGTGAAAGCTTGGCCAGCGGCAGGCCGCGGGCGATGGCGGCATTATTGACCAGCAGGTCGATTCCGCCGAACGCCTTGACGCTTTCGTCCGCCAGGCGGCGGACATCGCCTTCCCGGGCGACGTCGGTCGGGATAAATTTCAGGGGCCCCAGGGCCGCGCAGGCTTCGGCGGTTTCCCGTCCGGCTTCCTCGTCACAATCGGCGATGACCACGGCCATGTTCTGTTCAAGCAGGCACATGGCGATGGCCTTGCCGATGCCCTGCGCTCCGCCGGTAATGACGGCTACTTTGTTTTCCATCGTGCCTCCCAAGGATGTCTGGCGGGGATTACATTTTCCGACCGTCACAAGGCCGCGCTTGATCCATTCCATAGAATGACGCGACCGCCCCGTCCTGGGTGTCCAGGATCTCAAAGACACGGTGTGCGCGAGTGATCTCGAAGACCAGCCGGACCTTCTTCTGGATGCCGCAGAGCCTGAGATCGCCCCCGCGATCGGCCACACGTTTGAGCAGGGCGATCAGCGCGCCCAGTCCGGAACTATCCATGAACTCCACGTTCGCCAGGTCCATGACCACGTTCCGGATCTCCGGCGCCGCGTCCCACCACTGCAGGAACTGGTCCCTGAACGAATCCACACTGAGGGCGCTCAGCGGGCCCGTCAGTGTGACGACACCCACCGTTCCCTTCTTTTCAATTCTCACATCCATATATGGCCCCCTCTGTTTTCTTTTTTCTCACGAGACACACTTTGGCTGTGAATGTACTGCAAGTCGAGGCGAACCTGCTCTACGGCGCGCCCTCCGTCTTGTGGTTGCCCGCGCGCCGCGTTCCGCGCACAAAAGCCAGGCATGCGAAATTCTCGTCGTTCTGCCTGAAGAAATCGGTGTCGGACGTCATGGCCTGGATCAGGGGCAGCCCGCGCCGGGACTCCCGGTCATCGGGGGCGTCGTGAGCGGCGGCCAGGCTGTCGGCAAA
>JBAXWO010000388.1:0-3385 GCA_037128375.1 bacterium | reverse complement strand
AGTTTCTTGATCTGATCGGGTGTCCCTATCCATGCCTCATGCCGTCCGCGTCCCCGATCATGGTGCTCTTCAAGGTGACCTTCCCCGATTAGGATGTTGACCAGTTCCCGCACACGGCTTTGAGTTCCGGCCATACGGTAGAGTTTGCCCTTGAACACAGTGACGTTGAGCGGCTTGGATTTGACCAGCGCGACGGCAGCGGATACCAGTTCGGACACGTCACCCCTTATCGGTGCTCCGCCTGATCGTGGCCGGGCCTGCCGTAATCGTGAGGGGTCAAGCTCACCGTCCCGAATCATGAGCGGGTACTGCCAACGCATAACAAAGGGTGGCGGTTGCGGGAAGTTTCGCAGCGTCATTTCGACGGAGAAAGCGCCCTCAGTTTCGTGTGGTGTCGCCACAATGATCGAATCAGGATCACGCGCCCATACGCCTGAACCGGAAATGCGGTCTATGGATTCCTTCCCGCTGGCGTTGCCCTTGGCGAAATGCGCGCCGAATGCTATCGCCGCACCGGTCTGAACCGCAACGGCTTCCAGTTCGGAACACACGCGGCCAATATCCCCGGCGCTGTTCTCATCCCTCCCGTCCAGCGTTTTGTAAATCGGGTCAACGACGATCAGGTCGTAACCGTCGCCCTCGATCTGCCGTAGTAGTTCCGGAAGAAGAGTGGATAATGTGCAACCGTGGCCGCGTAGGTTCCAAAGGTGCAACCCTTTGGGAGTGTCCATGCGCATTGCGTCCGCAATGGTCCGTAACCGCCGCTGTAAGGCAAACAATTGGAGTTCCAGGTTGATATACAGCACTCGCCCGATAGCGGTGTTGAAGCCAAGCCAAGGCGCGCCCCATCCGACACAAAAACAGAGATAGAGAAAAACCCAGGTCTTCATCGCCTTCGACGGTCCGCCGTAGACGGTTTTTCCACCCTTGTGCATGACGCCTTCGACGATCTGGGGCGGCGTGGCGATATCGGTGGCCATGAAGGTGTCCGCGCCGATGATAAGTGGCAACGCTCCTTCTTTTGGTGCATAGGCGACTAACTCAGTGAGAAGACCGCCAGCGGTCCCAGCACCAGAGCCGTCTGACAATGGTGAGGGGTCATCGCTGGCGGAAACGGTCGGTCGGTCGTGCCGTGCAAGGACAGTTCCGCGAATCGTCGCCGGCTTTTTGCTGCAGAACTGATCGGCTTCCGCCCGAGACAGGCGGGGGCAGTCGCCGGGGTTCATCTTCTCGCCGATCTCGAACCGGCGGGCCTCTGTTTCGTCCTCAAGCCAGCGTACTTCCTGCCGAAACTGGAGATAGACCGGCGCGGTGACTGTCTGTCGTGCGGGAGCGTCCACGTGACCGACGTAGACCTCATCATCGAAGCCAAAACGGAGACCGCCAGCGCCCCCAACCGGTGAACCGCCCGGAACAACGGCGGGGGTGGTGCTGGCGGAAAATGTGGTGGGGCGGTTCGGGGTGTGCATTTTACACCTTCCCACCGATGAGGGAATAAACATCACTCGCCAAGAATCCGCCTGCCCGCATCCGGCCGGGAAGGGTGATTTTCCGCAAATGTCCCTGGGCCGCCAGCAGGTGAATCGCCCGCACAGAACGGGACAAGACTTTGCCAGCCTCGCATGGGCGCATGATCCTGGGCGCGTCCGGTTGTGTCGGGGTAGCCTCCGCCGCCATTTCGCGGATTAGCCGCGCCTTTGCCGCCGGGGTCAGTGTGTTGACCAAAACTTTGATTGTCTCTGCCGTTCCCATTTTCAACCGCCTTTCGTTGCACTTCTTGTGCTTACGAGTCGGTTATAGAACGGATGGGAAACGTTTCAATAATGACGATATCTGACGACGAAAAAGCCCGCATTATGCGGGCCTTTCGTGGGCGAAAGAAGATATGTGACGACGGAGTGATTACCGCCCGTCATGGGAAACAAGGGCAACCTTCATGACAATTTGAGATAGTACAGCCCTTTTCGCGTACCGGTGTTCTTGATGTAATACTTACGAAAGACTGGGTACTCCGGCTTATCTCCGGACCGGGGAGAAAATACACCGGCAATTGTGGCCTTCTTCAAGCCTGCTTCTTTCATGATCGCCTCTTCGGGCTTGGCGGATTCTGGAGAAGTCGCGCCCATGTTCACCATGGTCAACACTATCTCCCGTGCCTGTGGCCGCGTGATCTTGCATTCATCCATGATCTTCGTGGCGATTGTTCGCTGGGGTGATATAGAGGATTGTGTCATTCCGCGAAGGGCTATCGCCCGGATGTCTCGTTCTTCATCCAACGAGAAGGAATGGCGTTCCTGTTCCAGTGGTTCAAAGAATCGATTTGTTCCCCGAAGTGCTGGGTTAAACTTGAGTACGATATTTTCCCACATGGGCGTAACCGTTCGACCATCCGAGAAGGTGACTACGTCCCATTCTGACTCTGGAACCCTTATTGGACACGAGACTTTCCTGTAGAGGACATGGCAAGGCCATGATCGACAACAGTACTTCCGGGAAGTGTACTCTGTCGGCAGATTGTCGAGGCTCACCAGACACACAAGGCATCCGCTCTCGAAAAAGAACCACATGCAGGATGGGGTTGGATCCACCGTTCCGATAATCGTTTTTGTGCCGTCCGGGTGTTCATAAACGGTCGGTTCATCTTGGTGTTTGTTCGTGCAGAATGGCGGTACTCGGACTTCAAGTTCGTCAAAATGGATGGTTTCAGAACGCCCGGTTTTCTCATACTCCACCGTGATAGTCTGTGCGGGTGTGGTGCTTGTCGGGGTCGCGTCACGGGGTGTAGTCGGTCTCTTCATCGTGGTTCTCCTATCAGAATGCCCGCCGGCGACGGGATAGGCCGAACACCGGCAGGACTTCCCCGGTTCATGAGGCCGGGGCAAAACTCAATCGTTCATTGTTTCGACACCATCGTCAACATTTCATCCCGTATAGACTTCCATGTCTTCGCCGTCATGGCCTGCAACCGCTCACGGATAGAGCCAGCGTCCACTAGGTGGGGCGATTGCGCCGGGGGTAGTGCCTTCGTGTCCACCGCCTGCATGGACGGCAGACTGGACACGGCGGCAATGGCGGCGGCCTCGCTGGTGTGCGTGTAGTGCCGCGTCATTGCCGGATTACTATGGCCGACAATGCTCTCGACAACCGAGAGGGGGGCTCCGGACTCCCGGCACAAACTGACGAAAGAATGGCGGAAGGAATGAAAACCCACTTCCACTTGCGAGAGAGTTTGCCCGTCAATGGTGCGGGTCGTTTGAATGCCGCAACTCTTGAAAAGGGCCTGTACTCGGTTCGTTACGTTGCTGGGGTGCCGCAGATAGTCCGTGGCGATCTTCGGCATAACATAGCCGGTATGCTTCGCCGTGGGGATCTCCGCCAACAGGTC
>JBAXWO010000387.1:0-3387 GCA_037128375.1 bacterium | reverse complement strand
GATCAGACGCGGTGGGATATCTGCGGGTGGTTGCGAATGCCGGGAGGATTGCGGGTGAAGCCGGACTTCAGCCGGGCACGGCAGCGGATTCTTTACTGGAACGGGCAGAGCGGGCCTCAAGGGCCGGAAAGGACGGATGCGGATGGAACAGAAACCAAACCCGCTTGAGCTTCTGATGACGGAGTACATGCCGGCGGCGGAGGCCGCGGCCGTCGAGACGCAGGTGGCGAAGATTCAGGAGCCGCCCGCGGTAGTCGCGTTGGCAGACTTGCGGACACCGGTCTATGGGAACGACCCGAACGAACTGTTGAAGCACCGGTTTCTGTATCGGGGGGCGATGGCGTTGCTTTGCGGTCCCACGGGAATCGGAAAGTCGTCCCTCCTGCTCCAGGGGGCCATGCATTGGTCAGTCGGCCGTGATTTCTTTGGGATTCTGCCTGGCGAGGTCTTCCAACAGCAAGGCATGAGGATCCTGATCGTACAGGCCGAAAACGATGAAGGTGACCTGGCCGAGATGCGGGATGGCGTCCTGGCCGGGTGCGATGACCTGAGCGACGAAGAAAAGGCACGAGCAGGTCGAAACATCTGGATCGCCACGGTCACGGACAAGAGCGCCGATGCGTTCGCGGGCGTGGTTGAGGCGTTGCTCCTGGAACGCGGGCCGTTCGATCTGGTGATGGTTGATCCTGCTTTCGCGTATCTGGGCGGCGACAGCAACAGCCAGAAGGACGTGAGTCACTTCATGCGCGAGTTGCTCAATCCGCTGGCCCAGAAGCACGGCGTGGGCGTGATTCTGGCCCACCACACGAACAAGCCTCTCCGGGGGAAGGAAAAGGATTCCTGGGCAGCCGGTGACTTTGCCTACCTGGGGGCCGGGTCAGCGGAATGGATCAACCCGGCCCGTGCGGCGCTGGCCCTGCGGTCCATCGGTTCGGACACGGTATTCGAGTTCCGGGGCGCGAAGCGTGGGAAGCGATTGCGGTGGGTGGACGATGACGGGAACCCGACGAACGTGCAGCACATCGCCCATCATCGGGACACCGGCGTGATTTGTTGGCGGAAGGCGACGGCGGAAGAGGTGGCAGACTTGGCGACCAAGGGCAAAGGCGGACGGCGAAAGCAATACGACGATTTCGAATGCGTGCATGCCGTGATGCATCGGCCTGGGGAGAGCCAAAGTTTCTACGTGGACCTGATTGCCGGGGCGCTGGGCTGCGGGAAAGAGACCGTGCGGAAGATGCTCAAGGCATGCGCAAAATCACGATGGATCGTGGAGCGCGGAGACCAGCAATTCAGGCGGTATGAGGTCACGGACAAGGGACGCGAAGAGGCGGAATCGAAGCCAAGTACGCGAAATTGGACATCCCAGTAACCAGAAACCACCAGAAACGGGTTTCTGGTTTGGTGTAAGTCATTGAAAACAACAGGTACTTATGACGATGAGGAATGCAAGACAAACCAGCCTAGCTTGAGACTTCCCACAAACTATCCCCCCTACGGGGGGAGGATAGTTTGTGGGGAGATAGGGCGACGGCATTGGAGGGATTCATAAATGGGCAGCATGAGCAAGCGTAAGGGGGCGGCCGGTGAGCGTGAGGCCGCTGAGAAGTTGAACGAGGTCCTGGGCACCCGGTTCCATCGTGGACGGCAGTACCACGGTGGGCCGGAGTCGCCGGACTTGACGGGCGATATGCCTGGGTTGCACCTGGAGGTCAAGCGGTGCGAGCGGCTGCGCCTTTACGAGGCGCTGGCGCAAGCGCGCCGGGATGCATCGGTGACACAAGTGCCGGCGGTCATGCATCGGGCGAACCAGAAACCTTGGGTCATCGTTGTGGATGTCGAGCATCTCATTCGGCTTCTGGATGTCGTGGACGAACACCGGGCGAGAATCCAGCCGGTCAGTACGGAAGGAGGCGCCGATGGAATGCCATCGCTGTCAGCATCGTGAAGCGCTGGAGGCTGGGAAGTATGCCGGGATCCCTTTCCGGCGGACGCCGTGTGCCAAGTGCGAGTTGAAGGAGGTATCCTTGCGAACAATGGAAGTTGATCCCGAGCGGCCTGTGTTTATGCCTGGTCGGGAGGGATTGCCGGAATCGAGTTGCGGTATGGAACCCTTCCCCGAGGAGGGTGAGGCTGAAGACAAGAGTCTGCCGGTGCGCGTCATGGAAGAACTGGTGGCGCGACTTCTGACACTGCCGCAAGAACTGCGCGATGTCGTGTGCTGGCGGTTCATGGGTATGGAGTACCAGGACATCGCCAAGAAACAGCGGATCACGGCTGCCGGCGCAGAAGCGCGGCACCGGCGTGCCATGCGTATGTTCCCGGAACTGAGCCAACTATTCATCCTCAAGACCACGCGCATGAAGACGCGGCAAGAGGCGTAGAGGGTCGGATCGGATGATTATCAGGCCGGAAACCGACAAAACTGGTATGTTTCGGAGGGGTTTTTCTGGGCGATTGGCCAAAAACCGTAGCATGTGGATTTCTGCGTAAGGTACTGGTCACGTGCTTGATACGACGGAATGCGGTGGGTTTTCATACAGGAAATAACAGGCGGGGGGGTCCCAGGGGGGGCCGAAAGTCCGGGGTCGGCGGCGGAGCCGCCGGGAGCGCCGCGCAGCGGAGGGGCCCCAGCAGCGGAACGGCGTAGCCGCACGCTGCGGGGCATGGCCGGCGGGGATGAGGGGGTTCCTGTAAGGGGGAGAAGGACCGCCGCCGGTTGCGTGGCCGGCGGCGGCGCGTGTCTGGTCAGAGCGATTCTTCGTACATGGTGCCCAGCAGGTGCGTGTCGCCCATGACCTGGATGCGGCCGACCTCCTGGACGTCACGGGTGCCGGCCGGGAAGTATCCGGCAATGTCTTTCCACTCCTTCAGGTCCTCGGCGTCGATGAGGTAGACGGCGCAGGGGTTGTAGGCGTTGGGGACGCGGGCACGGACGGCGACGAATTCTCGGGTTGCGCTCATGGGGTACGGTTCCTTTCATGGTTTTGGTTTGGGTTCACGAGATGGGGCGGCAGCCGGCATCGGCCCAGACAATGCCATCGCCGAAACCGAGAGCGGCACGGCAGGCTTCGAGGGTGGTGCCTGTGGTGGCCATGTTGTCGACGAAGTAATAGGCGGTGTTGGTGGCGGTGAGCGGACCGGCGACACGGATCATGGCGTGCTGTTCCCCGTGCAAGCCACCTAGGCCGCGACGGCGGCGGACGCATGACGATTCGACCGGATGCTGGCGACCGACGGTGAGTTTGATCTGAACCCGCCGCTTGGGAAAACAGCGGTGGATCTCCGCGGCGAGTTCGTTGGCCAACTGGCGGTTGGCATCCATTGCACCGGTGCTGGCCGGCACGGGCATCAACACGATGTGGGTGGCGGGTGCCTCGGCTGAAT
>JBAXWO010000386.1:0-3392 GCA_037128375.1 bacterium | reverse complement strand
CTGGACGGAGTGCCAGGCGACCGGTGGGGCGAAGCGAAGAACCTGTTCTTCTGTCCGAAGTGCGCCAACAAGCCAAGGACGCACTGCATGGACCCGTCCTACGCTGCCGCGGCTCGGGTGTGCGCGGTCTGCCAGACGCCGAAGACATGGAGCGCCACCTTTGTCGAGGGCGAACCGATGCGGATGGAACTGCATTTCAAGAACCTGGCCAAGGAAGAGCGCAGCCTCTTTGACGTCGGGTACGCGGGAAACTGGAGTTTCACCTTCACGCCGGTCGGCGGCGGCAAGGTCTGGAAGACAAGTTGGGCAATAGAGGACGAGAGGACCGAAGAATCGTATGTCAATATCAGACTCGGCGTCGGCCAGCAGGATGCGGTGGAAATGGGGCTGGAGCGGCATCACCTGATGGTGATGAACCCGGATGAGGGACGACAGCCGGCGAACCCCAGCTTGCCGCCGGGCAAGTACACGGTAACCGCCAGCTACGTGCATCCGGGTAGAGACTACGTCGTACGCGGCAATCCAGATGCATGCGCAGGGCACGAAGATGGCAAGCCCTGCACGTACTGGCGCGGCACGGTCACCACTGGGCCGGTCGAGATCGAGATCAAGGCCGACGACGCATTGGCCCGGTTCCTCGACGCGGCGAAGTACGCGGGCGTCGCCACCGTGGCCGAGGTCAAGGCGCTCCCGCAGCCCGGCGACGGGGACAAGCCCGCGCAACTGGGCATTGAGTGGAAAGACCTGCTCTCCGCGCCGGAAAGTGCGCGGAACGAGTTGAAGGACGTCACGAAACTGTCGATGGAAGAGGGCCAGACCGCAGCCGGTCTGCAGCCCGGTGATCGGATACTGGTTACTGTAGACCAACGACAAGTAATGAATCTCATGCTGTCCAAGCGATTGGACAAGAGCGAATTGAACGGCGCCAAGTGGGTCCCATGGTCACAGCGCCGCCAGGACGCGCTGATCGCCGCCCTGGCGCCGGGTTGGCAGGAGGGCGCCTGCCCGTGGTGTCTTCAGCTTCGCAGTACAACGCTCGTGGCGGCTTGCCAGTTCTGCCAGAAGAGGACCAGCGGAACCCTCTGCTCTAAATGCGCCATCCAGCGTGGCACATGCGTGTACGAGTGCAAGCGCACG
This sequence comes from bacterium, assembly GCA_037128375.1. Lineage (GTDB taxonomy): Bacteria > Verrucomicrobiota > Kiritimatiellia > CAIKKV01 > CAITUY01 > CAMBRF01. Next base: position 2,255 of record JBAXWO010000386.1, on the reverse strand, counting down.
ATCGGCCCCGCCACCCGGGACGTGACCTTCCGGCTGTGGGCCTACAATCCTACCGTACCTCAGGCCGCGCAGCAGCCCAACACCTGCCGCATCCAGCCGGGCGCGAAGAACCTGCCGCTCTGGGTCGAAGTGCAGAACGAGAAGGGCGCGACCCCCGAATTCATGACCCCCGGCGGCGGCAAACGGTTTGACTGCTGCAAAACCCTTTTCTATCTGGTCGAAGGCCCCGGCCTGTCCGGGCCAACGCCCGCGTTCCATGGGGATGGCGGGGCACGCGCGCGCATGATGGCGTCCTCTGCGCTGCAAAAGGGTTCCGCCACCGGGCGGGCCGATCTCATGGCCGATAAGCTGTTCGCCACCCCCGGCACCTACACCATCCGCGCCGTCGCCGGGCGACTCGTCTCCAACCCGCTCAAGGTCATCGTCGAGCCCGAAACCGACGCCCAGCGCAAGGCCAGGCAGGAGGCGGAAGCCAAGACGCAGGTCGATCGTGAGCAGCAAGTCGAGCGCGAGCGGGAACTGAAAGATCGGGCGATCCGAGAACGAGCACAATGACGAAATAGGCCTGAGCGGTTTGCGATTCACTGTAGCGGCGGTCTCCGACCACCGGCTGGCAGGTCCGCAGGCCAGAGAAGATCGGCGATCAGAGATCGCCGCTACAGGGAGACGAAGACGGAACGAAGACCGGCGGTCGGAGATCGCCGCTACAGGAAAGGAAGACCATGAAAAGGATCGGAGTTGTGGGAAGCGTGGCAGTGGCAGTTGTAGTTGCGGTGTCCGCTCCAGGCGGTCGGGCGGAAACAGCGCAACCCGCGCCGCAGGCGAAAGCGGACGCGGAGGCCGTCAAGGCCCTGGCCAAGGGCAACAACGACTTCGCCTGGGACATGTACGGCAAGCTCAAGGGCGAGAAGGGGAACCTGTTCTTCTCGCCGTTCAGCCTGCGGACGGCCCTGGCCATGACCTATGCCGGAGCCAAGGGCGAGACCGCGGCGCAGATGGAGAAGACGTTGCGCTTCGCGTCACAAGATCCGGTCCTGCACGTCGCCTTCGCCTCGACGATCCAAAGCATCGAGCCGGGCGAGAAGGGCGGCTACAAGTTCACGGTGGCCAACTCGCTCTGGGGCCAGAAGGACTACGGCTTCCTCAAGCCGTTCCTGGAGACGTGCCAGGCCAACTACGGCAGCGGCCTGACCGAGGTGGACTTCATCAAAGCCTTCGAGGAGGCGCGCGGCAAGATCAACCTCTGGGTCGAAGAGAAGACCAACCAGAAGATCAAGGACCTGATCCCACCCGGCGGATTGGATGATGCGACACGCCTGGTGCTGGTGAACGCGATTTGGTTCAAGGGCGACTGGCGCACCCAGTTCAAGAGGGAGGAGACCACGGACGCGCCGTTCTATCTCGACGCCACGGAAAAGGTGACCGCGCCGCTCATGCGCCGGCTGGGCGATGGCTACCGCTATGCCGAGGCCGACGGGCTCCAAATTCTGGAGCTGCCGTACCAGGGCGACAAGTTGGCGATGGTCGTGTTGTTGCCGAAAGAGAAGGACGGGATCGGAAGACTGGAAGCCATGCTGAGTTCCGAGAAGATCGCCGCGTGGGTGGGCAGCCTGCATGCCCCGGAAGAAACCGATGTCTATCTGCCGAAGTTCAAGGTGACGTACGGAACGAAGGAAATGAGTGATCTGTTCAAGATCATGGGGATGGTTTTGCCGTTCAAAGAAGGAGCCGCGGACTTTTCCGGGATGAACGGGATACCGCCGCCCGCCGCCGCCCTGTTCATCAGCAAGATATTCCACAAGGCATTCGTGGAGGTGAACGAGGAAGGCACCGAAGCCGCGGCCGCGACTGCCGTGGTGATGACCCTGGCGGAGGCTGCTATTGATGAGGCTGGGCCGCCGGTCTTCCGTGCCGACCATCCGTTCGTGTTCCTGATCCGGGACAAGGCCAACGGGAACATCCTGTTCCTGGGCCGGATGACCAATCCGAAGGGCTGAACAGGCGCCGGCGATGAGGACATCGCCGCTACAGGGGGGCGCAGACGGAACGGCGAGCCGTTCCGCTCCGGGGAAACTCGACGGACGAAGAAGACGCTTCGCGGTAAGCGTAATATGCTATGGTGATCGGAACGAAAGGAGACAAGGCTATGAAGAGAATTGTGGCATTGGCACTGGCGGTTGCATGGACCTTGGGCGCGACGGCCCAGGAAATCGGGTATGTTGAACAGTTCGCCCTCTCGACCAACCGGGCGGACG
>JBAXWO010000385.1:0-3395 GCA_037128375.1 bacterium | reverse complement strand
ATTCTGTCAGAATTCCATCTGTTCAGATGAGAATTTAGATGCGTTTGCCCTGGCCAGTCGCTTGACTTGTCACCCCCTTCTGGCATAGAAGTGTGGGCATGTTAACCGACTGTCTCAGCAGGACGCATGGGGGTAAAGGGGCATGACTACGGTTCCCTATGGATTGAGGTTCACCGACATCCTCCTCAAACGAGGCGGGATCAGTGCCGCTGTTTTGACCCAGTCTCAGGAAAAGGCCCAAGGGCTTTCCGTGCGCCTGGAAAGATACCTGCTGGATAACAAGCTGATCGAGCCTGCGGAGATCACTTTGGCATTGGCCGAGTACCTGCACATGCACCCCCTGACCCTCGCCCAGTTCACGCCCGACGCACAACTGATCGAGTCCTTTCCGGCAGACCTCTTGAAAAAACACCTGGCGCTACCCCTGATGAAACTCGGCGGAACACTAATGGTGGCCTTGGGCGATCCTTTCGATATCGTGGTCGTCGACGAACTCCACGTCATCACCGGGCTGAATATCACACCGCTGGTGGCCAGCGAAAAGGAAGTTCAGGACGCCCTGGCCAAGGTGCTGGCGGCCCCCGAAAACACACAGGGGCTCAACCTGGAAGATATCATGCGGGGCCCGGAGAGTGAGGTCGAAGTCGGGCACGAGGAAAAGAACGAAGCCAGTCTTGAGGAAGTCATGGAGAGCGCCGAAGGCGCCCCGGTCATCCGCATGGTGAACATGATCCTGGTGGAGGCGTTACGGACGCGGGCCAGCGATATCCACATCGAACCGCAGGATAAGGCCCTGCGCTTGCGCTATCGCGTCGATGGCGGACTGGTGGAGCGCCCCAGCCCCGCCAAGAGTTTCCACGCCGCCATGGTTTCCCGTATCAAGATCATGTCGGACCTGGACATCGCGGAACGCCGTGTGCCCCAGGACGGCCGGTTCCGGATCAAGGCGCTGGGCAAGGAAGTGGATATCCGCGTCAGTATTCTCCCCTCCATCTTTGGTGAAAAAATCGTCATGCGCGTGCTGGACAAGAGCGCCCTTTTCCCCAGTCTGGGGGGATTGGGATTGGACGACGTTTCGTATAAAGCCCTGTCCTACGCCATCGATCAACCGCACGGTATCATCCTCGTAACCGGCCCAACGGGCAGCGGCAAGACAACCACCCTCTATTCCTGCCTTCAGGAATTGAACCGACCTGATGTAAATATCGTGACCTGCGAGGATCCCGTCGAATACCAGTTGATGGGCATCACCCAGGTCCAGGTGAATGCCAACATCGGCCTGACGTTCTCCGCCGCCTTGCGGTCCATTTTGCGGCAGGATCCCGACATCGTCCTGATCGGCGAGATCCGTGACAGTGAAACGGCTGAAATTGCCGTGAAGGCGGCGCTCACCGGCCATCTGGTGCTCAGCACCCTGCACACGAACGACGCGGCGGGCGCCATCGCCCGGTTGATCGATATGGGAATCCCTCCCTTCCTGCTCTCGTCGTCACTGGTCCTGTCCCAGGCTCAACGTCTTTACCGTAAGTTGTGTACCGCCTGCCGTCAGGAGGTGGCCGTGCCGATTGATGTGCTTACGGCAAACAAGATTGATCCCGATTTCTTCCTGCGGCAGCCGAAAGCCGGGGAAAAGACGGACGTTGGTTCACCGAAGGTCGCCGCCGGTTACATTCCCATCTACAAGGCGGTGGGCTGCCCAAAATGCAACGGCACGGGATACAAGGGGCGCGGAGCCATCATGGAAGTGCTCCCTCTGGACGAGGAGATCAAGCAGATGATCATGAAAGGCGGGACGAGCGGCGAAATCCGGGAAATCGCCCGTTCGAAGGGCATGGTCACGCTCAAGGAAAGCGGACTGCAAAAAGTCAGGGAGGGAGTCACGTCTCTGGAAGCGGCCCTTGAAATGACGGGGGGCGAATAGTGCCGGGGCCTGACAACGCAGGGGAAGGGAACTTATGAGCCCCGTAATTCGCCCCACCGGCCCCGATCGCACGCCTGCCCCGCCCCCCCCGAGCCCCGCCCCCGCCGTCGCCCCCAGGCGGGCGACGACGCCGCAGAAGGCTGGTCAATCTTCCCGGGCCCCCCGGGTCCAAGGCGCCAAGAAGATGGTCAACAAAGACCTGCCGCCTTTTTCGCGGCAGATGGCCGCCATGCTGGCGGCGGGCATGCCCATTGTCGCCGCCCTCGAAACCCTCGAGGAACAGGCGGTCAATCCCAACTTCAAACTGGTCTTGTCGGCCGTCAAAAAAAGCATCGAAGGCGGATCGTCGTTCTCCGAAAGTCTGGCGCTGGTGCCCGAGGTTTTCGACGCGCTCTATATCAACATGGTACGCGCCGGCGAACAAAGCGGACAGTTCGCAGAAACCATGAAGCGTATCGGGGATCTGCTCGAGTCCAACGCCAAATTGAAGCGGAAAGTCAAGTCTGCACTGACGTATCCGGTTGTGGTGCTCTCCATGGCGCTGATCATCGCCGCAGGCATGATTATCTTCATCGTGCCGGTTTTTGCTGGAATGTATAAGGATTTCGGATCGGAATTACCCGGACCTACCCAGTTTTTGGTCAATCTCAGCAACGGTGCCAAGAAATACAGCCCCATCATCATCCCCGGCATCATGGCCGCCGTATGGATCTTCAAAAAGTGGAAGCGCACCGAATCCGGCGGCTGGGTCATGGACAGGTTCGCGCTCAGGGCGCCCGTCATAGGGGGCCTCGTCCAGAAGGTGTCGATCGCCCGATTCTCCCGTATTCTGGCCCAACTGGTCCAAAGCGGCGTCCCCATCTTGAATGCCCTGGAAATTGTCGCCAAGGCGTCCGGAAACCGGGTGATCGAGGCAGCCATCATGGATGCCCGTCGATCCGTGGAGCATGGGGACACCTTGTCGGTTGGCTTGACCGGCAAAGACTGCATCCCCACTCTCGTTGTCCGCATGATGTCCGCCGGCGAAAAAACGGGGAAAGTTGACGAGATGCTGAGCAGTGTGGCCGATACCTTTGACGACGAGGTGGAGACCATGCTGGCCTCGCTCACCTCCCTGCTGGAACCCTTGCTTATGGTCTTCCTCGGGGTCGTCATCGGCGGCATTGTCATCTGTATGTTCCTGCCGATCTTCAAGATGAGCGAAGTGATCAATAAATAGGGAAATGCCGCCCCCTCAAGGACCAGAGCCGCGCCTATTCTTCGCTTTGAGAATGTGATAAATACTTGTTGTCTCATGAAGGGCACCAAGGTATTATTATTCCTACTTTTCTCTCCATTGCTGAAAGGCCGACTATGGCACGGATTCTTCTTGTCGATGATGAGCCCCGGATGCTGAGCCTGATGAACAGTCTTCTCAAGGCTGAGGGCTACGAGGTCATGTCGGTTCAGGACGGTAACAAGGCACGGGAACTCC
>JBAXWO010000384.1:0-3400 GCA_037128375.1 bacterium | reverse complement strand
TTAGCGACTACGAGGACCAGCCACTGCTGATCGGTTCGCACCTGGGATCCTATGCGCTTGTGACCGTTGGCGTGGTGCGCAACGCGGAAGCGTTGACCAAGCGAGCCTACACCAAGGGCGCCCATTTCTCCGAAATGACGGGGAACGAGGTCAATGCGACCGAGTTGATCGCCATGCTGATCAACGAGGGGAGTTCCTTTGAGGAGGGGATCCAGCTGGCTCAGGAGGCCATTGAGGGATCCTGCTCGATGCTGGTGCTGACGGCGAAAGGCATCTATGCCGCCCGGGATCGCCTGGGTCGAACCCCTGTGATTATCGGACGCAAGGCCGGTTCGTGGGCGGCCACCATGGAGACCTGCGCGTTTCCGAACCTCGACTTCGAAGTTGACCGCTATCTGGGACCGGGTGAGATCGTGCTGATGACTCCTGATGGGGTTGAACAACGGAAAAAACCGGGGGGGCGGCTTCAGATTTGCTCGTTCCTGTGGGTCTATTACGGGTACCCGGCTTCCTCTTATGAGGGCATCAACGTCGAGGAGGTGCGCAATCGATGCGGTGCGGCACTGGCGCAAAACGACACGGTCAAGGTGGATATGGTGGCGGGGATTCCGGATTCAGGAGTGTCTCACGCGTTGGGTTATGCCAATGCCGCCGGGATTCCATACCGTCGCCCGTACGTAAAGTATACTCCCACCTGGCCGCGCAGTTTCATGCCGCAGGACCAGACGATTCGCGAACTGGTGGCCCGCATGAAGCTCATTCCGATTCGTGAGTTGATCAAGGGGAAGAAGATTCTTTTCTGTGATGATTCCATTGTGCGCGGCACGCAGCTTCGCGATCAGGTCCAGCGTTTGCATGCCGCCGGTGCGAGTGAAGTCCATATGCGCCCCGCCTGTCCCCCGCTCGTGTACGGCTGTAAATACCTGAATTTCTCCCGGTCTACTTCGGAGATGGATCTGGCCGCCCGCCGGGCCATCAAGGAACTTGGAGGCCAGGAGGGCGCCGCCCTGAAAGAGTTCACCAGGGCCGGTACGGAGTGTTACTGCGCCATGGTGGATCGCATAGGGAAAAAGCTGGGCCTAACTTCCCTGCGGTATCAGAAACTGGAGGACCTCGTGCAGGCGATCGGCCTGCCCAAGGAGAAACTCTGTACCTATTGCTGGGATGGTGCCGAGTAAGCTCGGCGGAATGCCGTTCCCTTCAGGCCTACTCCGCTGCTTCGGAGTGGACAATGCAAACGCCGCGCCAGGCAATCCTGACCGCGGCGTTTGGGCTGCAATCCTGACCTTCTACTTCCTGGCGACTTTCACGGCCTTGAACCTGCCAATTTCCGGAAGTTTCCCGACGATCGGGCGGGCGTAGTCGAAGAACGCCTGGGTGACATCGTTTCCGGTCTTGTTGATGAAGTTGTCCGGGACATGCCGCGTTTCCTTGGACACGTTGGCCAGCGGAACTCGCTCAAAGTAGACCGCGTATTTCTTGCCGGGTTTGCGGCGGATCGCGATTGAGCCGCTGGGCTCCTTGCCCTTCAGGGCTTCCTTGACGGCCAGCATGCCAACCGTCCGGGCTTCCCTGGCGTCCACCGTGCTCACCACGCCCGGGAAGGATCGCTGCAGGTAGCCGAATGTATCGGCCCGTACGCGGGTGATCTTGGTGCGATTCTTGATTTCCGTGGCCAGCAGGTCGCCGAGCGCGCCTGTGCCGCTGAGCTGAACATTGCCATGCGAGTCGACTTCCTTGGAGAACTTCGCGGCGATGGCCGTGCCATCCGCATCCGCGATACCTTCGGATACCGCGATGACGCAACGACCGAGTTTCTTGTACACGCCTTCGACATCGGCAGCGAACTGGTCCATCGAGAAGGGCCGCTCAGGCAGGTAGACCAGGTGGGGGCCATCATCGGGATAGAGGCGGGCAAGTGCTGCGGCGGCGGTGAGAAAACCCGCGTGGCGGCCCATGATGACGTTGATCTTCACGCCGGGCAGGGCGCGGCTGTCGAGGTTGTCGCCCATGCTGGCGCAAGCCACGAACTTGGCAGCACTGCCGAAGCCCGGGGTATGGTCATTCTCCCGCAAATCGTTGTCGATCGTCTTGGGAATGTGGTAGCAGCGCAAGTCGTAGCCGACCTTCTTGGCAACCTCGTTGATGATATGCGTGGCTTCTGCGGAATCGTTGCCGCCGATGTAGAAGTAGTAACGGATGTTGTACTTCTTGAGAATCTCGAAGACCCTCACGCATTCCTCGTCGGTCGGCTTCTTGCGGGCGGACCCGAGCGCGGAGGCGGGCGTATTGGCGACGAGTTCAAGGGTTTTGAGGCTCTCCTTGCGGAGGTCGATGAAGTTCTCCTCCAGGATGCCCTTCATTCCGTGTAGCGTGCCGTAGATGCCGCCGATATCCTTGGATTGCTTGGCCTGCAGGATGGCGCCCACGAGGCTCTGGTTGATGACGACCGTCGGGCCGCCGCTCTGTCCGATCAGCATGTTGCCTTTTTTGGCCATGGTTATTGCTCCTTAATAGGGGTTGCTGTGGTTAACGAACTCCTCAAAAACGGCGCGTAATCTGTCACAGCGGGAGGGAAGGATCAATAAGAAAGAGCACCCCCTGATGGCGCGTGATGGCGCGGGGCGGGTTGATGTGGGTGTCGGATCGTCGGCCGGGCTACGCTTTCCCTTGCCACGAACACGGATGAGATTATAAAGAACGGAATGCTGTTACTACGACAAGGGTTGGTTTTGGGACTGGTGATGATCGTGGCCGCCGGGTGCGCGACAATGCGTCCCCCGGGCGGGCGTCAGCCTGTGGAACGGGTGCTGTTGACGACAGGTTACTGCCCGTGCCGGATCTGTTGCGGGTGGCGGAGAAACTGGCTGGGTCGGCCTGTTTACGCGGCTGGTGCCTTGCGAGGGCAAAGGAAGGCCGTCGGTGTGACGGCCAGTGGCGCCAAGGCGCGGCGGGGAACGATTGCCGCCGATACATCCCGTTATCCTTTTGGTACGACCTTCTATGTCGAAGGATACGGTTACGGACGCGTCGAAGATCGGGGCGGGGAGATCAAAGGGGACCACATCGATCTTTTCTTTCCGTCACACGGTGAGGCGCTTGAGTGGGGGCGCAGAACGCAGCGCGTGAGTATTTGGTTTCCCTGACGCGACGTAGTAACGTGTATCCTGATTTCAAATAGTCCAGATGTAGACAGTCGTTCGCGGCCGAACGGAAAGGAAAGACATGCATTCCAGACGAATCGGATGGCTAGGGGCCTCTTGGGTGATCTTGTTCATGCTGGCGATTTGCCGCAGTTTCGGCGCGCAGACCACCAATTCCCGCCTGGACCAGATTGATGAGCAGATCGCAGCAACGGGTGCGATCATGAAGGACGCCACCAACGAGACGGAACGAGCCC
>JBAXWO010000383.1:0-3400 GCA_037128375.1 bacterium | reverse complement strand
CCTGAACGCATGAGGGCGGCATAAATACCACTGGCCAGTCGGCGATTAATTATATACAGTCTAATTAGTCAATACTGAACCCGCACCATGTTAGCCAAAGTCCATTCCGCAGCCGTCTACGGCGTCGAGGCCTACCCCGTGGAAATCGAGGTCAACGCGGGCCACGGTGACCCCAGCACCATCATCGTCGGCCTGCCCGATACCGCCGTCAAGGAAAGCAAGGATCGCGTCCAAACCGCCATCACGAATTCCGGATTCCGCCCGCATGTGGGACGCACCACGATCAACCTGGCCCCCGCCGACATCAAAAAGGAGGGTCCCTGCTTCGATCTTCCCATCGCCATCGGCATCCTGGCCACCCAGGACCACATCCGCCCCGAGCGACTGGGAGAATTCGCCCTGATCGGCGAATTGGCCTTGAGCGGCGAAGTCCGGCGCATCAAGGGTGTTCTGCCGATCGCCATGATGGTCGCAGGGGAGGGGCGCCGCGGCCTGCTGGTGCCCGTCGAGAACGCCGATGAAGCCGCCGTAGTGAGCGGCCTGGAGGTCTATCCCGTCCGCAATCTGCGGGAAGCGGCCGATTTCCTGGCCGGCAAAATCACCCTGACCCCGCACCGGGTCGACATGAACGCCCTGTGCGCCGCCCTGCGGGATCATGAGGAAGACTTCGCCGAGGTCAAGGGCCAGGAACAAACCAAACGCGCGGTCGAGATCGCCGTCACCGGCGGGCATAATCTCCTGATGATCGGCCCCCCGGGCAGCGGCAAAACCATGCTGGCCCGACGTATCGCCTCGATTCTGCCGCCCATGAGCCTGGACGAATCGCTTGAGGCCACGAAAATTCACAGCATCGCCGGCACCCTCCTCCCCAGCCAGGCCCTGATCGTCCGGCGTCCTTTCCGATCCCCCCATCACACGATTTCGGATGCCGGCCTGCTGGGAGGCGGGGCCCACCCCATGCCGGGCGAAGTCAGCCTGGCCCATCGGGGCGTCCTGTTCCTGGATGAACTTCCCGAATTCCACCGCAATGTCCTGGAAGTGATGCGCCAACCCCTGGAGGATGGCCATGTGACCATTTCACGTGCCTCGGCCACCGTCACCTTTCCCTGCCAATTCATGCTGGTCGCCGCGATGAACCCCTGTCCGTGCGGCTACTACGGGGACCCCAAACGGGAATGCCGCTGCATGCCAAGCCAGATACAAAAATACCACAACAAGATCTCCGGCCCCTTGCTCGACCGCATCGATCTGCACGTGGAGGTCCCCGCCATCCGCTATCAGGATCTGGCCGGAATCGGCGCCGGCGACAGTTCCGCCGCCATTCGCACGCGCGTGGTCGCGGCCCGCCGGGTGCAGCAGGACCGCTTTAAAACCCTCCGGCGCATCCACAACAACGCCGGCATGCGCTCGCGGGAACTGCAAAAATACTGCCCGCTGTCCGCCGACGCCCAGGACATCCTGAAAATGGCGATCTCCGATCTTAATTTCAGCGCCCGCGCCTATGATCGCATCATCAAGGTGGCACGCACCATCGCCGATCTGGACACCTCGGAGGGCATTCACCCGCAGCACGTCCAGGAAGCCATCCAATACCGGACCCTCGATCGTCAGTTGTGGGTCTAGACGCGGCCCGTTCTCCATGCTACAGTGCCGGCCTTCAAGAAAGGAATAGGCATGAAAACAGCGGTGGTGTGCGGAGCGGGCGGGTTTATCGGCAGTCATCTCGTTAAACGTCTTAAGGCGGAGGGCTACTGGGTCCGCGGCGTGGATATCAAACGTCCTGAATTTTCACGATCAGCCGCCGATGAGTTCAAGGTCCTCGACCTGCGCATTCCCAAAAACTGCATCAAGGCTGTTTCCCTGGACCAGGGCGTCGCGGATGAGGTGTATCAACTCGCCGCCGACATGGGCGGCATGGGATTCATCCACTCCGCCGAGTGCGAAATCATGCACAATAGCGTGCTCATCAACGTGCACATGACCCACGCCTCCGCCACATTGGGCGTCAAACGCTACTTCTACTCCTCATCGGTCTGCGTCTACCGCGACATGCAGCACGGGGAACCGGAAATGACCGAGGCCCAGGCCGTCCCCGCCAATCCCGACAACGAATATGGCTGGGAGAAACTGTATTCCGAACGTATGGCCCTGGCTTATAGCCGCAAGTTCGGCATGGTGGTCCGCATCGCCCGATTCCAGAACTGCTACGGGCCCGAAGGTACCTGGCGGGGCGGTCGCGAAAAAGCCCCCGCCGCCATCTGCCGCAAGGTGGCTCAGGCCAAGGACGGCGACAGCATCGAAATCTGGGGCGATGGCAGCGCCGTGCGCTCCTACACCTATGTCGACGACATGGTGGACGGCATCTTCCGCCTCATGCACTCGGACCTGGAAGGAGCCGTGAATATCGGCTGCCCGCATTACTACACCGTCAAGGAACTGGTGGATATCGTGGCCGCCGTCGCCGGAAAAACCCTCCAGGTCAAGACCGTCCCCGGCCCGGTCGGCGTGCAGTCGCGCAACTTCAGCAACGAGAGAATCTATTCCATCGGCTGGCAATCCCGGTTCGACCTCAAGGACGGCATCACCCGCAACTACCCCTGGATTGTAAAACAGGTCAGGAAAGCGGCGGCCGCGGCGGCGAAGGCAGGGCAAGGTCCGGCTTAATTCTTCCCGTGCCCCTGCTCCCATTTCTTGATCTCGTCGCGTAACCGCGCGGCGTCTTCGTAGCGTTCCTGGCGGATCGCCTTCTCCAACTGCGTCTTGAGCTGCTTCAGGGGTGCCCCCTCCCCATCAGGACCCTTGGGGGCGGACTCCGCATCCTTGTCCTCGAGAATGATGCCGGCCTGATCCATGACCTTCTTCACCACATAGATCGGCGCCGAACAGCGCAGGGCCAGCGACACCGCATCACTCGGACGCGCGTCGATTTCCGCCTCCACGCCGTCGCGCTCAACCACGAGGACCGCATAAAAGGTGCTCTCGATCAGGTCGCTGATGACCACCCGCTTTAATCGGCACTCCATGCAGTCCAGCACCGTCTTGAGCAGGTCATGCGTAAGCGGCCGGGGAATCTCCACCTGTTCAAGGTGCACAAGAATAGACTGCGCCTCCGCGCCGCCGATGAAAATCGCCAGCGTGCGGGGATCCTGTTCCCCGCGCAACAGCACCACGAACCCTACGTTCGAGAGCGATAAACCGGCGACTTTGACCTGGATCATAATCCCCTACTTCAAGACGGCCATGATGAAGATCAGAACAAAGATCGAAACGGATTCGATGATGCCCAGTGCCATGATGTAATTTCCGAGCCCTTTGCCGGTCTCGCCCATCGCATCCGCCGCACCGGCGCCAATCCTCCCCTGATACCATGCCGGGAGGCCAATGGCCAGCCCTCCAAAGA
>JBAXWO010000382.1:0-3402 GCA_037128375.1 bacterium | reverse complement strand
CACCGCTGTTCCCCGGCGTAGTTGTTGTAAACCCACCGGATGTTGGAGATTTCCTTCGATACCGGATCGGAGGCGGATTCGAGGCGACTCCCGATGGCGGGCGGGAGATCCGTGGACGACGCATAGTAGTGGCGGATCATCGTCTGGCCGCCAATGAATACCGCCGCCGCCACCAGGGCGGACACCGCCAGGCCGGTCCACGGAAACGTCCAGGTGCGTCGATTCCAGACATGGATGGCGAGAACCGCCAACAGGATCAGCAAGGGCGGATGCGCCAACGCGGCGAGCCCGACGGCCACCGCAGGCAGGATCAGGCCGCGGAATCGATCCGGTTGCCTGACGCCGAGGAGCAACCCGAAAAAGAGGTTCCCCATCAGGGACGAAAAGATATACGTCTCGTAATGGGAGGAGTAGACCCAGATGGCCAGGGAGAAAGCGTATAGCAGCGCTAACGCCCCGGCGGCCCGGAACTCGCCCAGCCAGCGCCGGAACCAGAGAAACGCCGTCATTCCGTTCAGCGCGCCGATGATCGCGAAGGCCGCCGAGAAGGAGACGATCTGGTCGCGGGAAAGGAAGTAAAGAGGCCGGATGATGAGGCGAACCACCGGCAGAAACAGCGGATGCTTGTTCATGTCCCAGTTGAAAATCTTCTGACAGATCGGGGCGATGAAGTCGGCGGAATCCGAATAGAAGAACCCGGTTAGTGGCGCCAGGTCCCGGATGGCGAAGGACTGGTAATAGATGACGAACAGGATGAGGCCTAACAGCAAGGGAAACCGGCGCTGGCCCCACCGCGAGATGATGAACAACAGGGCGGAAGCCAGGACGAACCACCCGCTCAACGGGACGAGCAGCGGAAGCAGCCGGTGCCACTGAGGGTGTGGGATCAGGGCCACATGCCCGAACCAGTGGAGACCGCGCACATTTCGAATCACCAGGCGGTTCGTCGTTCCGGGATGGAGAAGCCAGCCGGGGATCACCAGCTCTTCACTGTGGAAGGGATTGGTTTCGCCGAGTCGGGCCTGGGGAATCTGGAGGGTGTGAAGAAGCGACCCGTCGATAGACACCGTCAGAAGCGGGGGATGCTGATTATCGGCGGAGGCAACGCCGAGGTTCAGGGCGTAGCCGTCTGGATGGTAAGGAAGATCATAAAGAATGGCCGTGCCGGTGACCGGGATTCCTGAATTCATGGGCCCCAGCATCAGGAAGGGCTCCTGAAAGGTTTGCCTTTTCGCGGCCGTCGCGGGCTGTTCCGGCTCCGCCATCCAAACGGCAAAAGCGTTCGTCGCCGACGTTACTCCGACCGGCTCCAGAAACCGGGTTTGCCGGACCTGATGCCCCTGCCGCGCCGCCAGGGCGATAAACAGCCCCAATCCCACGCCCCATAGCGTGAGGCGCCATCGGGTTGATAGGGGTGCCGCCTTCATTCCGGGACCCTGGCACGTGACGTCATCCGGAGCATGACCACTCCTATTCCGGCCATCAGGATCTCTGCCAGCGATTGCAGCAGGCGGGAGACCAGGACGGCCACGGCCGCGTGGCTGGGATCCACCAACCGGTCGAGGATCACCAGCAGCACTCCCTCCCGGACCCCGAGCCCGGCGGGGGCGAACAGGGCGAGCATTCCCGCCCCGCCAGCCAGCGCGATGCCGCAAATGCAGACCGGCAGGACCCGGAGCGGAACGGGGGTGATGGACTGGAGGATAAGCCAAAGCGTCACGCCGGCCATGATCTGCCCGATGCCCATGACCGCGAGCGGGGCCACATAGTCCCGCATCCGGTGCGAGGCCTTCAGGGCGGGCATGCGCAGTTTGCCGAGCAGGAAGTTGGCGACGGGGAAGAAGACCTTCGGGTGCAGGCCGGCGAGAGCGGCGGGAATCAGGAGCAGGAACCACAAGCCGCTGGCAGGAAGGATGGCGCGCACCGGCTGCCAGAGCGTTATGGGAATGGCGGTGATCATGATGATGACCAGCGAAAGCCCCTGATACAGCAACGTGGCGCTGGTGGCAACCGGCACGGAAACCCCTTCGCGACGGAACATCCAGACGGTCCCCACCGCCGGCGCCACTTTGCCGGGCAGGTATTTCCCCGCGCGAACAATCCAGGAAATGGCAAAAATGGGCCACCACCCGGGCGGCGTGCCCATCGGTTTCAGAAGCTGCCGGTAGACGATCGGCCCCATCGACATCGACACGATCTGGACCAGGACGGCCAGCAGGAACGCGCCGGGCAGAAAGTGGATGGTGTCCCACGAAATGGCGCCCACCCGGCTCACAAGCGCGCGGCCGACAAAGAACAGCACCAGGCCGAAGAGCACGAGTTTGGCCGCCAGCAGGCCGCGTTTTGCGCCAGGAGAGAGCGGTTTTCGCGGAGCGGAGGGCGGGGACGCAACCGCCTCGGCGGACTCAGGTGGGACAGGCTCGTTCATTGCGATGGAGGCTACTGGATTGGCCCAAAGCGTCCAAGGATAAATTGGGAGGGAGTCAGGATTCAGAAGTCGGCAGTTGAGAGTTGAGAAAAACCTGCGGCATATCGGCCTGTCTCCTGTAGAAATATTTTATGTTTAACCGGGTGGCTGACTGACTCAAGTATGCCCTACAGATTGTGTCGTAGGTCTTGGGCAACAGCCTGTACCACAGAATTCACCACCCGTTTCGCTGGAGAAAGATGAACTACGCTGAAAAGTTTGCGCGGAGAACGCCTCATCTTCTCCTGTCTCGTCCTCACTCCCGTAAGAGAAGCACCGGCGGTTCCCGGGGCAGGAGGTTCTTGTTTAGAATGGCGAACCCCTGTTCTCCACCTGCATCCTGACTCATCCACCTTCCGGACCGTATAAACGTGGCCAAGATTTGACAATCGTGGCAAGGGGGTATGCGTTTCCGGGCGCACATGTGATTCTCCCGGCACTTCAATTTCGGGCGAGGTTGTGAGGAAATAGCCCATGGGAAATCGTTACTCCTGATGAGCAGGAATATACGATTATTCCACCGGGGAAAGAAGAGAAATCAGACGGAATTGCCCGATTCCAGAGGCGCGCAAGGAGGGCAAATTAGTCACAGCTCATTGCGACTCTGGCAAGCGATTTGCAGGAGGACGCTGGCACCAGCGCCCTGCTGATTCAGGCAAACGCCAGTGCTGGATGATGGACGTGACGCGTTCTGGTTGACGAACCCACCCGCTTGACCCGTTGGGCTTCGATACTGGTTGAAAGCCCAAGATCCCGCGCAATGCTACGGATCAGGGAAACAAGGTTTTCCATGGTCGGATTGCCGCGCTCACTCAGCATTCTATGAAGGGACTTTTCATCAAATCCGGTCTCCTCCGCCAGTTTCTTGAATGTGATATGGGCATGCACAAGATCCCGAAAGATGGAAAGGGTGGTCGTCTTGTCCCCCTCCGTCA
>JBAXWO010000381.1:0-3409 GCA_037128375.1 bacterium | reverse complement strand
ATGCACCTCGGGCCCGCGTCGGGCCGACGCGGGCTACAGTATTCTCCTCTGTGGAACCGCCAAATTGTGAATCCGTGGGGTATGTCCCTCCCGTACCGTTCTTCAATGTGGGAGGTGCTGTGCCTAGCGCGGTCAGACGCCGGTAGGGACACCGGCGTCCACCTGGTCGGATATGCACCTCGGGCCCGCGTCGCGCCGTGGGGATCACAACTGGCCATGGTTTCAACGATTTTCCCCGCATTGACTTACTCCTCCTGCTGGCCTATTCTACCGGCTCATTGGCACTCTTATGACAACGCCGCTACCGACCAGTTTGACCGGCCTTTTGAAACGCACCGGACTGCTTTCCGATGCGCAAATCACCTCCCTGCTCCAACACGCCCAGCAGAACGAGACGACCCTCGTTCACGCCGTCGTTTCCCAGGGATTCGCCGCCGAAGATGCCTTCCTGGAGTCCCTCGCCCTGGTGCTGCACCTGCCCTTTGTGAGGCTGGGCGCCATGACCATCGAAGCCGCCATCCTCGGGAAACTGCCCACCCGCGTGGTGTTTCTGTACAACGTGGTCCCCTATGCCATCGAAAACGGCGCCCTGCTCGTGGGCACCAACGATCCCTTCGACAGGGGACTGGTGGATGCCCTCCGGCTGGCTTCCGGCATGCGCGTGCGCCTGGCCCTGGCCCTGCACAACGACATCTCCTCCGCCATCAAGAAATTCTACGGCGTCGGCGCCGACACGATGGAAAAGCTGATGCAGGACGATACCCGCATCGAAGTGTTGCCTGAGGATTCCATCCTCAAGACCGACCTCAGCGAACTCGACCAGGAAGCGTCCATCGTCCGTTTCGTGAACCAGATCATCTGGGAAGCCTACCAGGAGCGCGCCACCGACATTCACCTGGAGCCCATGGAAAACAAGCTCCGCATCCGGTACCGCGTGGATGGCGTGCTGCACCAGACCCCCCTTCCCTCGCAACTGATCCGGTTCCAGGCCGCGATCATCTCCCGCATCAAGGTCATGGCCAACATGGATATCGCCGAAAAACGGCTCCCCCAGGACGGTCGTATCGGCATGCGTATCCAGGGTGAGGATATTGATATCCGCGTCTCGACCATGCCGACCACCTACGGCGAGAGCGTCAGCTTGCGCCTGCTGATGCGCGGCAAGGAATTCATCGGCCTCCGCCAGATCGGATTGCGGGAACACGACGAACAGATCATTCGCAAACTGATCCAAAAGCCCAACGGCATCATCCTGGTCACCGGCCCCACCGGCTCGGGCAAGTCCACCTCGCTCTACGCCTACCTGCACGAGATCAACACCATCGACCAGCGGATCATCACGGTGGAAGACCCCATCGAATACGAAATGGGCGGCATCAACCAGATCAACGTGAAGGCGGAGATCGGCCTGACGTTCGCCACGGCGTTGCGCCATATCCTGCGCCAGGATCCCGATATCATCATGATCGGTGAAATTCGCGACTTCGAGACGGCGGAAATCGCCATCCGGGCCTCGCTCACCGGCCATCTGGTGTTCAGCACCCTTCACACCAACGACGCCGCCGGCGCCGTCACCCGTCTGCTGGATATGGGCGTGGAACCGTTCCTGGTGGCCTCGTCGCTCGAAGCGGTGGTGGCCCAGCGCCTCGTGCGCCGTCTTTGTCCGGACTGCAAGCGGCCCGCCAAGCCCGACCGGCTGTTTCTCGAGACCCTCGGTTATCCCGTCGCAACCCTCGACACCACCCCGATCTACGAGGGCGTGGGTTGCGAAAAATGCCGCCAGACCGGATTCCGCGGCCGAACCGGCCTGTATGAACTGTTGCAGGTGACGGAGGCGATCGAACCGCTGATCCTCCAGCGCAGTTCTTCCAATGCGATCAAGCAGAAGGCTGTGACCCAGGGCATGCGCACGTTGCGCGATGATGGCTGGGCAAAGGTGCAGGAGGGGATGACGACCGTGGAGGAAGTGCTGCGCGTGTCGGAGGAAACGGATTAACTGGCGCGACCGATACCACAAGGTGGACCGCGCTGTCCCCAGCGCGGTCTGACGCCGGTCGGGACACCGGCGTCCACCCAGGATGGGTCCGCCCGTGTTGGGAAGATTTTAGACTATGGCCGCCTATCATTATAAAGCCAAGGACAAGGCCGGACAGCGCGTGGAGGGCACGGTGGAAGCCAACGACCGCCTGACCGCCGTACGCCAGGTGGAGAAACTCGGCCTCGTCCCGATCTCCGTCACTGCTGGCCAAGCCGCCCCCACCCCATCCATCCGCCCCAAACCTTCCACAGCCAGGGTTTCCCTTTTTCGCCGTAAGCGGATGAAGACCCACGAAGTCCTCACCTTCTCCACGGAACTGAGCGACCTTCTGGCCGCCGGCATGACCCTCGGGACCGCCCTCACCACCCTGGGCGCCCGCCAGACGGGCTCGGCCGCCGACGACATTATCCGCGACCTGCGCGACCAGATCATCCAGGGCACGAATCTTTCCGACGCCATGGCCCGCCACCCCACGGCCTTCACCCCCCTCTACGTGAGCATGATCCGGGTGGGGGAAGCCAGCGGGGCCCTGTCCGAAATCATGACCCGGCTGGTCGAGCACTACGAGCGGATCCAGGACCTGAAGGAGAAGGTCGTCATGGCGCTCGTCTATCCAGCCATTGTGCTGTCCATGGGGGTGGCGACCATGATTTTCTCGATGGTGTTCGTGATCCCCAAATTCTCCGCCATTTTCGAGGAACTGGGCAGCACCCTGCCGCTCCCCACGCGCATGCTGATCGCCCTCAGCCATGGCATGCTGAAATACGGCTGGCTGTTCATCGGCCTGATGGTGGTGGCCGCCGTGCTGATCCACCGGGCCATCCAGACCCCCCAAGGCAGGCGGCGCTGGCACATCCTCCAACTGAAGACCCCTCTTATCCGCCAGATCGTCACCGCCAGCACCTATGCCGGCTTTGCCCGCACCCTGAGCACGCTGCTGACCAACGGCGTCCCGGTTCTCCAGGCCCTGACCATCGTCGAGCAGACCGTGGGCAACGTCATCATCTCCGGCGAAATCCGCAATGCGAGGGACCGGGTGACCGACGGCACCAGCATCTCCGGCCCGCTCGCCGCGGGCAAGGTTTTCCCGCCGCTGATGATCGACATGCTGTCCATCGGGGAGCAGACGGGCGATATGGCCGGGGCGCTGAAACACATCGCGCACCGCTACGAAAGCGAACTCAGCCGCAACGTCAAGATTTTCACCACGGCCCTGGAACCCATCCTGATTGTGGTCGTAGCCGTGCTCGTCGGGTTCGTCGCCGTCAGCATTGTGATGGCGGTATTCAACATCACCAGCGGCCTGGGGGTGTAGGTCAGGGCAAACGCATCAAAAGATTCAGCAATCTGAAGATTTTTGACAGAATTTAC
>JBAXWO010000380.1:0-3418 GCA_037128375.1 bacterium | reverse complement strand
CGCTCAACCGGCGTGGATCGGCGCGCCCCATCCCCCCCAGACGTAGATCGACACGAACAGGAACAGCCAGACGACGTCGACGAAATGCCAGTACCAGGCGGCCGCCTCGAAGCCGGTCTGGCGCATTAACTCCACCACCTGCCCTGCCGGCGGAAAGTGGTCGATCGACTCGGCCAGATAGCGGTAGGCGCTGCCGAGCGAAAGACAACGCCCGAGCAAAGGCACCACCGCATGCGTGTAGAGCCCATGTATCGGCCTCATGATGGGACAGGTCGGGGCGGTCAACTCAAGAATCACAAGACTGCCGCCGGGCCGCAGCACCCGCCGCATTTCGGCGAGCGCGCTGCCATGATGGGCGATGTTCCGGAAACAAAAAGCGCACACCACCGCGTCAAAGGTGCCCGACGCAAACGGCAGGGCCGTGGCATCGCCGGCCTGAAACGTGGCGCGCGTAGACAGTCCCGCCCGCCCGGCCTTGGCGACGGCCAGGTTCAACATAGGCTGCGAGAGATCGATGCCCGTGACCGTCGCATCCGGGTTCCGGCGCAGCAGGTCCAGCGTCACGTCGCCGGTGCCGCAGCCGATATCGAGAACGCGCCCGTTGCCGTGCGGAGACAGGGCGTCGATGGCGCGCCGCCGCCAGTACCGGTCCAACCCGAAGGACATCAGCCGGTTCAACAGGTCGTAGCGCGGTGCAATCCGGTCGAACATCCGGTGGTTGTCGCGGGGATCCATCAGGGAATCGCGTGCAACGCCGGTCATGGCTGTCCACCGGTCAAAGGAATGCCATAGGAAGCCCAGCGCTGATCGACGAGCCGGGCATGGTCGGGATCGAAGACGACGGGCTGCCGGTAACCGGGCTTCCACGTGGCGTCAATGGCAATCGGAAAATGCAGGATGAGCCGGTTCCCCTGCACCTCACGACGGGTCGGGTACAAATCAGCCAGGGGATCGAAACGGGTGAACCACCCCCATAACACCAGGCGGGGATCGTCCACCGGAACGTCGTCTGAAACCAGGACGTGGAACAGGTAATCCCGGGTGGCCGGGTGGGCCGCGAGCGCCTCGCGGATCGACGTCTTGTCGGCGTCGCGCGCCACCTGCGCCACCAGGAACGCCTCGCCGACTGCCGCGAGCGCAAGGAGGCCCGGCGCGACGTCGCCCGGCTTCGGAGGAGGCGGCGGGGGTTGTGTCCTCCGCTTCGGCCGATCGCCGCGGGTGGCCAGGAGAATCAGGCGGCTACCCGTGTTCATGGCCGGTCCCGTGAAATCCAGAGTGTCCTGCGCCGTGGGCGCCAGCAGGTGCAATCCCTCGGCGGAATCAAGGTTTTCCCAGACCGCACGACTGACGTCGGCAAACTTGCGCACGTTCACCTCCGGGCTCACAACGATGAGGACCTTGGTCAGGGACAACTGCCCCTCGCCCAGCACGCCCATCGCGTGTTTGAGCGCCTCGTGGGGATAGCGCTCCCGCACAGCCATGACGGACAGCGGGTGGAAGCCGGTCTCCGGATAGGCCCAGAGGTCGGCGATCGCCGGACGGATCAGCTTGAGGAGCGGGAGGGTCATCTCCTGCAGCGCGCAACCGATGTAGTAATCCTCCTGCGGCGGCTTGCCCACGACGGTGGCCGGGAAAATGGCATCGTGCCGGGCCAGCAGGCGCGCCACGCGGAAAACCGGAAACGGCGCGCTGTGCGAGTAGTGACCCAAATGGTCGCCGAACGGGCCTTCCTGGCGCCTGTCGCCGGGCGTGACCGTCCCCTCCAACACAAACTCGGCCTGCGCCGGGATACGGTGCCCGGAGCCCTGGCGGCGGATCACATCCAACGGACGGCCCATGATCAGCGCGGCCAGCAGCCGCTCGTCGATGCCCTCCGGCAACGGGGCGATGGCCGCCAGGGTCAGCGCGGGGGGACCGCCTAGGAACACGCTGACCGGCAGCGGCTCACCACGCTCACAGGCCACCTGAAAATGGAATCCGCCCCCCTTCTCAATCTGCCAGTGCATGCCCGTGCTCCGGTCGTCATACCGTTGCAGCCGGTAGATGCCGAGATTCCCCGCGCCCGTGCGTGGGTCGGTGGTGTGAACCAGCGGCAGTGTGAAGAACGGGCCGCCGTCAAGCGGCCAACACTTCAGGACGGGCAGCAGGTCCAGTTGCGGCGGCTCCATCACGCGCTCGAGAACCGGTCCGGTCCGGACGCCGCGCAGTCGGGCCCCCGCCAGGTTCCAGAGGGTTTTCCGGGCGGACCATACCGCCGCAACCGAGGGCGGCATCAGGCGATGGGCCAGACCGGCCACCTCGCCACCAATCTCGGCCGGGGGTCGGCCAAAGGCCAGGGCCACCCGCCGGGGCGTCCCGAACAGATTGCTGACCAACCGGTAGGGCGATCCCTTGATACGCTCGAAAAGAAGAGCTGGCCCGCCGGCGGCCAGCACACGGTGCTGGATGATCGTGATTTCCTGATCGGGATCCACTTCGCAGGGTACCCTGATGAGTTCACCGCTGGATTCGAGCAACCTAAGGAAGGAACGCAAGTCGGAAAGACTCATACCGGGGTCCCCCAATGGCGCGCCGCGGGGTGCCCGAGAACGGAGAGCACCCGGTCCACGTACGCGTCCATCAACTCGGTCATGGTAACCGTCGCCGGATCGCGCCCGCCCATCTGGAAGAAAGGAGGCGAGAGCGGCATGATGGTGCCGCCCGCGGCGGCCACGGCGGCGGCGTTGTTCAGGTCGATCAGCGTCCATGGCGTCTCGCGTACGCACAGCACCAGTTTACGCCCTTCCTTCAGGTGGCAATGCGCGGCGCGGCTAATCAGGGAATCGGCGACCCCGTGCGCGATCTTCGCCAGCGTATTGGTCGAACACGGCAGGATGACCATGCCGCGGGTTGGAACGGAGCCGGAGGACACCGGCGCCGCCAGATCCCGGTCCTCGTAGACCTTCGCCGCCTGCGCGGTCAGCCGGCTAAAGTCGCCGCACTCCCGTCCGGCCACGTCCCGGCCCCATTCGCTGGCCACAAGCGAGACCGGCCAGGGTGATTTACGGATCAGCAGCTCGGCGGCGTACGCGCCGCTGGCTCCGGTGACAGCCAGCACAAGATTCATGGCAACCCTCCCAACAGGGGAATCAGCGCACCCGCCATGCCCGCAATGGCGGACACCGGGAAGAAACGGATCGGCAACGGCAGGCGTGGATGATAGGCCGCCAGGAAGGCGCCTAACGCCACGGCCAACGAAAGTCCGGCGAAGAGTCCGCCGCCTGTCAGTCGCCACAACCCGACGGCACAAACGGCGGCCAGCGCGTGGATCAGCGCCGCCACGCCCTGCGCCCCGCGGCTGCCCAGCGCCGCCGGAAGACTGTGGACCCCGTTCCGCCGGTCCGCCTCCAGGTCCTGCAGGGCGTAGATAATGTCAAAG
>JBAXWO010000038.1:0-11705 GCA_037128375.1 bacterium | reverse complement strand
GGCAGAAGTCAGGTTACCGGTGATAGGGGGTTGGGGTTAGGCAGGGCGAAGGCGAACGGGGGGTTCACCCGGATCGAGCACCGTCGCCCTTTGTGCGACGGCTACAGAAGAAAGAACCGACGGGACAGAACAATCTAACAGTCCATAGGCGTCCCACCATGTGCGTGTTACCTGCTGGTGGGCAGCGGCTCGGCGGCGTGTCGGCAGTTGAAACGGTTACGGGAACGCGCGTGATTCGTCAGCAGACCGCCCTAGGCGTCAGCCATTTCCAAGCGCACGACGCGGACCTCCTTGACAGGATGGTCCGACCAGTAGGTGACTGCCCAGCGGCCGACTATCTTGACCTGATTCTGGCGTTCGTCCGCGTCGGTTTCGGCGTAATCTCCCGACTGGTGAGGATCGCGCTCCAAGGAATCGAAGAACGCCATCAACTGTGCCCGTCCGTGGCGGGGAATCGTGAACAACTGTTCGGCGACGTGGAAGTGAAACGCCACCGCATAGTCCGCTCGCATCAGGCGCCCTCGGCCTTCAATGATCGGTCGATGCGCTTTACCTGCTGCAGCGTCAAACGTCGACCAGCCGCGACGTCGTCATGTCGGGACGAAAGCTCGCGCCGGTTGTCCTCACTGTCAGCACGCAGCCTGTGCCTCAGCAGGAACATCATCACGGTTGCCTGCTCGGAAGTCAATGTACGACAGGTCCTTTTTAACTGCGTCAACGTCATGGTTACATCCTACAGCGTTACGCGTGTCAGTCAACGTTCGATTCCGGTATCTGGACTATTTACTATTTCGGGACGCTCGCCTATGGCGACACCGTCGATCTGCATCATGACGGCATGAACAATCTGGCGGAATACCTGGCCGGCACCAACCCGAACGACATCACGTCACTCCTGGAGTTGACGGATGCCGTTACCATCCCGGCGGTGAATGTGTATACGGACACCGTGAATGGCGTGGGGCAGAAGTTTTATAATGTTGAAGTGGAGTGAGGGGCAGAAGACAGGTTGTCGGTGATAGGGGGTCGGTGGTAGGCGAACGGCCTGAGCCTAGATAGGATCCTAAGTATACGGTGTCAGAAATACGGATGCGTATTCTTCAAGGTGGACCGCGCTGTCCCTAGCGCGGTCAGACGCCGGTAGGGACACCGGCGTCCACCGGGTCGGATACGTCACCGTATTTGCGATGTCGTGTTCTAAGCCCTTGCAACAATCACATCGGGGTCATGAAGATTTATTGACCACTTTCCTTCTGCCATTCTGGGCCGCGGTCGGTCTTATTTGTTGAGGCCTTTGCGAAAGGATTGGGTTACCGCCTGTTGCGGAAGCCGCGAAGCGGGTCGTTTGGGTTGATGAACGGCCGCAGCCCTATTATGTCGAATGGATTCCCGGCACAGGGATGTCGGCGTACTTCTGCGTAAGTAGTTCACAGGCAATAGGTAATACGATAATTGACACAGGCTCTTGGCGTCATGTAGGGTAACAGGCATGCCAAGGGTGGCCGGGCAGGGGTTGCGCGAAGGCTGGGTTGATATGTCTGCCGAGCAAGAAACAGAAAGATGGTCCTTGTGCAAGTGATCCTTCGGATACCTGCGACGGCGAATCCACCGCTCTACGTGACTCAACAGGAAGCGTTTGATTTTTATGTGGCGCATTTCGACTTGAGCGATGAGTCCAAAACCCTCTACCGCAAGTTGCTGGTCAACGGGCCCATCGCGGGGCGGTATATCGGGATGGATCGCAAGGAGGACGCCTGCGAAACGAATCCGGACCGACTGAACGCACGGTTCGGCAAGTATGCGCGCCAGACCGGGGCGTTGGCTGCAAGGCAGGCCATGGATGCAGCGGGTTTGACGGCTGCCGATCTGGGCGGGATTGTCGTCAATACCTGCACGGGATACCTGTGTCCGGGATTGTCATCCTATCTGGTGCAGGACTTGGGCCTTCCTTCCGCCGTTCGAACGCTGGATGTTGTCGGCATGGGGTGTGGCGGGGCGTTGCCCAATATCGTGACGGCCGCCGCCCTGCTGGCGGCCACGGGCGGGCGCCCATGGTTGAGTGTTGCCGTGGAAATTTGCAGTGCGACGTTGTTCATGGGCGCCGACCCGGCATTGATTGTCAGCAACTGTATTTTTGGAGATGGAGCGGCCGCTGTGGTTCTTCAGGACGAGGCCCGTGTTGCCCGGGCCGGCGGCCTGATGCGGTTTATCGGCAGTGCCTCCAGCCTGCATCCTGAATACCGCGAGCAACTCCGGTACCGGCAGGAAGGGGGGCGATTGCGCAATGTGCTGACCCCCCGCGTGCCGGTGATCGGGGCGAAACTTGCCGGCGAGGCCCTGGACACTCTGTTGCAGCAACATGAACTCAGCCGGCAGGATATTTCGTGGTGGGCGGTTCATGCCGGGGGGACGGTCGTGCTGGACCAGGTTGGCCGTGATCTCGGGTTGGATGCCCGTGCGTTGCAGTACTCGCTGAAGGTCTTTCGGACTTACGGGAATATGTCCTCTCCCTCCGTCCTGTTTGCTCTGCGTGAGATCCTGGAGCAGGGGCGCCCCAAGGCCGGGGACAAGGGGGTGCTGCTGTCGTTTGGGGCTGGATTTTCGGCTCACGCTGTCCTGGTGGAGTTTCTCTAAACGGGGGCACCTCCCATGGCCGCTCACAACGCCAACTCATACGATGCCGATGTGCTCGTCCTGGGTGCGGGCCCCTGCGGGGCGTTTCTAGCGAACCTGCTTGGCAAGAGAGGCTTGTCCTGTGTGGTTGTGGAAAAGCGCCTCGATATCCCAACGGCATCGATGGCCATTGGACTTATGCCGCCCTCGCTCCGGCGACTGGATGATCTCAATCTGGCTGACCGGGTGGTGCAGGAGGGGTGCCCGGTCAGGCGTGTGCGTGTGTTGAATGAAAAGGCGGAGTTGGGAGCCTTGGACCTGGCAAGTTTGCCCCCGCCTTTCAATTTCGTGCTTTCGGTTCCGCAGGGCGATGTGATCAGGCTTCTGAGAGACCGGCTAACGGAGTGGCCCCGGGCACGCCTGGTTCTCGGGTGTGAGGTGCGCGGGGTTACCCAGGACGAGCGTGGGGTCACGGTTCACACGCGAGACCTGGGGTCGGGGACTCCGGGAACCCTGGGTGCGCGATTTGCGGTGGCCTGCGACGGGGCCCATAGTCCGGCCCGCGGTTACCTGGGGCTTCCCTTTGAGGGCAAGCACTATGCCCCGTCCTTCGTGATGGGCGACTTTCCGGATGCGACCTCCTGGGCAGGGGAAGCGCGTTTAGTCTTTACGCCGACGGGTTCGATCGAATCCTTTCCGCTTCCGCGGGGACGACGGCGGTGGGTGGTTCAGGCGGAGTGTGAAACGCCGGATGCAGCGGTTATTGCCCGGCGGGTGAAGGCCGTCACGGGAATGTTTCTTGATCCGGGAGCGGCGGAAGGGGTTACCCGATTCACACCCGAACGGCGCCTGAGCGGAGGTTACTTCAAGGGGCGGGTTGTGTTGTGCGGTGATGCGGCCCATGTGATGAGTCCCATTGGAGGGCAGGGCATGAACACCGGTTTGGCGGATGCCTGGCATCTCGCGTCGGTCCTCTGCCACCTGTGCGCGACCGGTGAGCCGCCCGGGCCGTGGTTGACGCAATATGAGTGGTGCCGGAGGCGGGCCTTTGGTGTGGCGGCCGATCGCGCGGCGCGAGGAATGTGGCTGGGCACGCTGAAGGGGCCGATGGCGGCGGCCCTGCGCAGCCTGTTTATCAGGGACATTCTCCTGGGTCCCTTCCTGCGCGACCGCCTGGCTCCGCACTTTGCCATGTTGACCATTCCGGACGAGGATCCGATGGGACAAGGACCGCCGCCCCATCCTTCAGAGCCATGAGCAACGAGTTTCTATCACGGATGCGGGAAGACCTCACGGAGCAGGAGCGGACACGGACCCTCAACCGCAGTCTTTTTACGCTGATTGCTCCCCGGTATGACGATGCGACGCGGTACCTGTCCCTGGGGCGTGATGCAGGCTGGAAGGATCGCCTGATCGCGCGCCTGCCTGACGTGTCGAGGCCGGTCTGCCTTGATCTGGCCTGCGGCACGGGTGATCTCACCCGACGACTGGCCATGAAGTACCCGGGCGGAACGGTTACGGGACTCGATCTTACGGAAAGCATGCTGGGGCAGGCGCGGCGGGTTGGATCACCGGGCTCGATTCAGTATATCGTGGGCGACCTGGGGCGTACCGGCTTTCCGGATAACTCGGTGGACGTCGTCACCGGCGGATATGCGTTGCGGAATGCCGGTGATCTTCGAGAGGCGCTTCGCGAGATCCATCGCATCCTCAGGCCTGGCGGTGTGTGGGCGTTCCTTGACTTTTCCAAGCCGGCGTCACGACGGGGGCAACGCGTGGAGTATCTGATTCTTAAGGCGTGGGGCAGTCTCTGGGGATGGATCCTGCATCGCGATCCAAGAGTGTACGCCTACATTGCCGAAAGTCTGGCGCGTTACCCGGACCGCCGCCAGTTGGCCCGCCTCTTTGACGAGGCCGGATTTCAGATCCGCCACACGTGCCAGGCGTTCGGGGGCATGATTGAATGCCTGACGGGGGAGAAGCGGCGATGAACGTTGCGCCAGGGAATGAAGAGCGTCACGAACGGGACTTCTTGCGGCGGGCGACCGCAGGGGAGGCGATGGATCGACCGGATTGTGATCCGGATCGGCTGTATGGGACGTTGCGGCGGTTTGAGTTGACCAACCTGGTCCTGACGCGCTACCGCCTGCTGATTCGACGGCACATCCTTGCCGACATGCGCCGTGAACCCGGGCGGGTCTGGCAATTCACCGATCTGGGGGCGGGGGGATGTGATGTCGGGCGCTGGCTGGTGCGTGTCTGTCGCCGGGAGCGCCTGCGCGTCGCGGTGCGCGCCATCGAACAGGACGCGAGGATTGTCCAGTATGCACGTCAGGCCAGCAGGGCGTATCCGGAGATTGACGTCGTCGAGGCCGATGCCTGTGATCCGACGTGTTGGGGCGCGCCGGACTATCTGTTTGCCCATCATTTTCTGCATCACTTGTCCGATGAAAAGTGTATCCCGCTCTTGAGGGACATGGAGTGTGTTGCCGGGCGCCGGTTTGTCGTCAGCGATCTGAGGCGCAGTCGAGCGGCCTATTGGGCCTTCAAGCTTTCCGTCTGGGTGATGGCGCGGGGCTCGTTCCTCTATGAGGACGGGCTGGCTTCCATCAGGCGTGGGTTCCTGGAGGGGGAAATTCGGGAAATGCTGAAGGCGGCAGGGATGCGCCATTCGGTGTCCTGCTACAGGCTGGCACCCTCGCGGTGGGTGATTGCCGGGGGGCGGGGGGTGCCTTTATCCGGGGAAGCGGGAGTTCAGGAGGCTGACGCCCCAGAACCCCAGGATCGAGGCGGCAACCATGGCTAATGCGCTGAGACCGCTGATGAAAGCCATCGGTATGGGATGACACTGGACCCCGGCGAATATGCCGCACGTGAGCACGAAGTAGACGCTCCCAAGGATCATCTTCTTGACCAGAAGGGGGGTTCTGATCTTACGGAAGCGCACGTTTCCATCGAACATGCCGGCAACGAAGGCGGCGATGACCGTGACCGGCAAAGCATAACCGAGTACGGAGATGACGGTGGTCAGCGGCGTGACCCAGTCTGCCTTGACGACCAGAACCACGAGTGAGAAGAGCAGAAGGGTTCCCGTATAGGCCTGGGTGAAGTGGACGAGGATGGGGTGGATATCCAGCGCCAGCAGCCGTTTGCGTTTTTCCGAGATACGTTCATCGTGAGGGATGAACATCTTGGCCTTCACTCCGCATGCAGGACAGTCTTCCTTTACCTGGCTTTGAGCCATGATGTAGCCGCATACTTTACAGATGACCATCGGTTCCATTCTCAAACTCCTTTGTCAGGGGGAAATAGTAGACTGAAGACCGGGGTCGGAATCAAGCAAGACTGTCGGCTGGGTTCCGGCTCCTGTTCTTTGGACGGCAAAGAACGCGATGTATAAACCAGGTGTAGGCGATAATGATCGGGACGAGGATCAGGCCTAGTGTGAGGAGAAGTTTCAGTGTGGAGGCCGGGGCGGAGTCGGAGGCAATCGTCAGGGTCCATTCAGGGTGGAGGCGGGCGGGGAGCACGGCCGGGTAGAGGGAGCCGGTGATCAGTGTCCACAGCCCGGTGAGGGTCAGGCAGGAGAAGCGGAACGCCCAGCCCGGGCGCTGGAGAAACAGGCGGGCGCCGGCGATGCCCGCCGCGCAGCAGGCGATCCCGATGAGGGCGGAGGGGCGCCAGAGCGTCTGCGGCAGCCAGAGGATCCATCCGATCAGTAGTGCCAGGCTGGCGGAAACTACCCCCCACCACAGTGTCCTGAGCGAGATGGGCGTGGCTGCCGCGGGGGCCTGGCTGAGCGCGTAGGTCAGTCCATGCCATGCGAGGATGACCCACCCCGCCAGGGTGACGAGGAGCGGGAACGGGGCGGCGTAGTCAGCGGGGTGCTGACTCAGTACCCCCGCGCTTTCAAAAGGCAAGCCGAGGAGAAAGACTCCCAGTACATAAAGGGCGATGCCGGACACAAGGCCGCTACCGCCGGCTGCCGCGAGGTGCCACAGCCGCTGGCGGGCAGGGTCATGGTAGGAATACTCCAGTGCCATCGCGCGCACGATGAGCCCCGCAATGAAGAGCAGGAATGGCAGGTAGATGGCGCCCAGCAGCATGCCCAAGAGGACGGGATAGGCCGCAAAGACGAGTGCCCCGGCAATGATCAGCCAGATTTCGTTGCCATCCCAGAAAGGCGCGATATGCGCTACCAATCGACCGGAGGCTTCCCTTGTTCGGGCAAAGGGCAGCAGCAGGCCGATGCCCAGATCAAACCCGTCCAGCAGGGCAAAAAGAAAGAAGGACAGGCTTACGAGGAAATATACGCCCGTCTGGTATGACTGCAAATCCATGGGTCTTATTCCTGAGGGAGGGAAGGGAGGGGCCCCTTTTGAACGAGTTTCCTGATTGAGAGCACGGTGATGAAGGTGATGGCGCTGTAGACGATGAGAATGCCCGCGAACGACACCGACAATTGCCACAGGGGCAACGTGACCGTCGACGCCTCCGAGGTCCGCATCACTTTGTAAATGATCCAGGGTTGGCGACCGATTTCCGCGCCAATCCAGCCGACTTGATTGGCCAGATAGGGGAGGGGGATGACCCAGGGCAGCAGCCGGAGGTACGTGCGGGAGGAATCAAGTCTCCCGCGCCACATGAGGAATACCCCGAGACCGGCCACGGCGATCATGGCGACGCCCAGCATGATCATCAGGTGGAAGGTCGTAAAGATGACGTTCACCGGGGGCCAGTTCTCGCACGGGAACGCCTCCAGGCCGGTAACGTGGCCCATGGGGTCCCCGGACTCCAGCAGACTCAGCAGGCGGGGGGCGCCGGCGGCAAAATGAATCACCTGGTGTTGTTCATCAGGGATTCCGAATGCCAGCAGCGGGGCCCCGTCGACGGACTTGAAGATGCCTTCATAAGCGGCATCCTTTTCAGGATTGTGATGGAGGACCTGCATGATATGAAAATGACCGATAATGGGTTGGGCCACGGCGGCCGCCAATGCCAGGGGGAGCGCCAACGCCAGGAGTTTTCTGGCAACGGCCCCGTGTTGACCGCGGGCGAGATAGGTGGCGGCAATGCCTGCGATGAGCAGGGCACCGGTCAGCCAGGCGGCCGTGATCACGTGGGCAAACCGGATCAGGGTGGAGTGATTCAGCAGGGCCTCGATCAGGTTCGTAAGCACCACCCGGCCGTCGACGATCGCGTACCCCGCCGGGGTCTGGAGCCAGGAGTTGGCCGCGACGATCCAGAAGGCGGAAAGATGTGCGCCGACAAACACGAGGAGCGCCGATAGCCAGTAGGTCACGGGAGAAACCCGGTCGCGGCCGAAAAACAGAATCGCGATGAAGGCCGACTCGAGCGCAAAGGCGGTGAGCGATTCCAGGGCAATGAGCGAGCCCAGCAACGCGCCGGCGTAGGAGGAGAACCGGGCCCAGTTTGCGCCGATGGAGAAAGGCAGCAGCAGTCCGGTGGCGACGCCTGCGACAAAGACCAGGGCGAGGATCTTGACGAGAAAACTCGAGATCGTGCGGTATAGTTCCTTCCGACGGGCAAGATAAAGTGTCTCGGTGATGACAATAAACAGGGTCAGTCCAAGGGTGGTGACCGGGAACAGGTAGTGGATTCCCAGAGAAACCCCGAACTGTATTCTTGAAATCAGGAGTTCAGTCAGCATGGTGAGGCGGCTAACCTCGTGCGGCCTTGAACCGGCGGATTAGCGCATTCGTGGAGGAGTCGTGCTGCAAGGGGGCCTCGTCGCCGGCTTGAAGCTCCTTGAGCACCTTGTTGGCGAGTACCTTGCCGAGTTGGACGCCCCACTGATCGAAGGAAAAGATGTTCCAGATGACGCCTTGGACGAAGATCTTATGTTCATACAGGGCGATCAAGGATCCCAGCACCTGCGGCGTCAAGCGGTCCGCCATCAGCGTGTTGGTGGGCCGGTTGCCCTCGAAAACCTTGAACGGAACCAGCTTCGAGGGCACCCCCTCGGCCTCGACTTCCGCGCGGGTTTTGCCGAAGGCCAGCGCCTCGGTCTGGGCGAAGAAGTTGGCCATGAACTTGTCGTGGTGATCGCCGATCGGATTCTGGCTTTTGCAGAATCCGATAAAATCGCAGGGGATGAGCTTGGTGCCCTGGTGGATCAACTGGTAGAAGGCGTGCTGCCCGTTGGTGCCGGGTTCGCCCCAGATCACCGGACCGGTTTCCCAGGCCACGGACTTGCCTTGCTTGGTCACGCTCTTGCCGTTGCTTTCCATGTCCGCCTGCTGGAAATACGCGGCGAACCGGTGCAGATACTGGTCGTAAGGCAGGATCGCCTGGGTCTCGGCGCCGAAGAAATTATTGTACCAGACGCCCAGCAGGGCCAGGATCACGGGCATATTCCGCTCCAGCGGCGCCTCGGCGAAATGACGGTCCATGGCATGAAAGCCGTCCAGAAACGCCAGGAACTGCTCCGGGCCGATGGCGATCATGACCGGCAGGCCGATGGCCGAACACAGCGAATAGCGGCCGCCCACCCAGTCCCAGAATTCAAACATATTGGCGATATCGATCCCGAACGCCTGGACTTCCCGGGCGGCGGTGGAGAGCGCCACGAAATGCTTCGCCACGGCCGCCTGATCCTTCAGCGCCGCCAGGCACCAGGTCCGTGCCGTTTCGGCGTTGGTCATGGTCTCCTGCGTGGTGAAGGTTTTCGAGGCCACGATAAACAGGGTTTCGGCGGGATCGAGGTCGCGGGTGACCTCGGCGAAGTGTGTCGCATCGACATTCGAGACGAAACGCACGGTCAGGCGGCGGTCGCTGTAAGGTTTCAGGGCCTCATACGCCATGACGGGGCCCAGGTCGGAGCCGCCAATGCCGATGTTGACGATGTTGCGGATGGGTTTGCCGGTATGGCCCAGCCAGGTCCCGGACCGGACCTTTCGCGAGAAGGCGGCCATCTTGTCCAGCACCGCGTTCACCTCGGGCATGACGTCTTTGCCGTCCACCAGCACGGGGGTATTAGACCGGTTGCGCAGGGCGGTGTGAAGGACCGCACGTTGCTCGGTGGCGTTGATCTTGCGGCCGGCGAACATGTCCTGCGCCGCCTGGGGAACGTCACAGGCGCGGGCCAGGTCGAGAAGAAGACGCACCGTCTCGCCGGTAATCCGGTTTTTGGAGTAGTCCAGGTAGAGGCCGCATGCCTCGATTGAGAACTCCCGGGCCCGGTTCGGCTCAGCCGTGAAGAGATCGCGCAGATGCCGGGGTGCGACGTCGGCGTGATGCTTCCTGAGGGCCTTCCATTGCGTCTTGTTTGTCAGTTTGATTGTTCTGGCCATGGCGTCCTACTTCTCTTTCTTTTGCGGAATCACCACCGATACCACCATCCGGTTCGTGGACAGGATGGTGGCGGCCGCGTTCCGGATTTGATCCGGCGTGACGGCTTCGATCCGTTGGCGGGTGGTGAAGTCGTATCCGCAACCCAGGCCGTAGAGTTCGTTCAGCGAGCACGCGACGGCGAGGGTCATGCCGTCCTGCAGCCGCATCTCCTGGTCAGCGATAAGCTGGTTTTTGGCGCGATCGATTTCATCCTGCTCGAGCCCCTCCAGTCCGATCCGGGCGATTTCCGCCAGCAGCAGGGATTCCACTTCGGTCCGGGCTTCCGCCCGTGTTCCGGCATAGAGAATGAAGAGGCCGGGATTCACGCCGACACGCTGGCTGGCGCCGGCGAAGTAGGCCAGGCCGCGCTCTTCGCGGATGCTATGAAAGATCCGGGAGGACATCCCGCTCATGGCCGCTTCCAGAACCTGCAGAGCGTCCTTGCGGGGGTCGTGCAGGTCAATGCCCGGGAACCCGAGGATAATGATGCATTGCTCCTTGGGCTCCTTGTTTTCCACGCGTGCGGGCAAGGTGGGGGTGGCCTTGACCGTCACACGCGCCGGTGCGGCGACCTTGGGGAGGCGACGGGTCAGGCGGGCGGCCAGCTTTTCGGCCCCGGCAGGGGTAATGTCGCCAAAGATCGACACGGCCATGTTGCCGGCGACCACCTGGTGGCGGTAGTAGTCGACCAGGGCGGGTTGATCGAGCGTCTCCACGGCGGCCCGCCGGCCGAGCGGGTTCCAGCGATAGGGATGGCCGGCAAAGAGCAGGGCGTCGAGCGCGGATTGCGCCACAAAGAACGGCTGCTCACGCTGGGCATCGATGGACGCCAGTTGAACGGTTTTCTGCTTGGCGATCTCCTCGGCTGGAAACGTGGCATTCCCCAGGCAGTCGGCGAGAATGTCCACCAGCGTTTCCGCGTCGCCCGCCAGGCAGCGGGCCTGCAGGCCAAAGCTGTTATGGCCGGAGAAGGGAGACAGATCGGCGCCCAGCGTCTCGACGGTGCGGGCAATCTCGGTGGCGGTGCGCGAGGGGGTCCCCCGGATCATCAGGTCCGACATCAGGCTGGTAATGCCGGCATTCGTTTCCTGCTCGGAGATCACCCCGCCCTGGAAGGCCGCGCACAGGTAGACGAACGGAAGGCGGTGATCCTCGCGCAGGATGAGGGTTGCGCCATCCGGGAGTTTGCGGCTGGTGACCTCGGAGCTCCGGTTGGTCTCGGCGGCGACTTCCGTCCGGGGCGCTTGCCTGTCGGGTGCCAGCACGACCAGGGTCCGGTTGTCGGCCTGCAGGTACTTGGCGGCCACCGCCCGGATGTCGGCCGGGGTCACGCGCCCCAGTTGTTCAAGGTAGCTTTCGCCGAAACGGGGGTTTTGCATGAACAACTCGCCGGAGGCGTAGGCGGCCGCCTGGCCGTTCATGGATTGCAGCGTGGAGAGCTCGCCCACCAGCAGCATGCGTCTCGCTTTTTCAATTTCCGCGGCGGGGAACAGGGTTTTGGACCAGGAGGCCGCCTCCCGGTCGATGGCCTCGATCACGGCGGATTCCTTGGCGGGATCGAACATGGCGCCGATGACAAACAGTCCGGGGTAGCGCGGCGTGAAGGAGGAGGCGCTGATGCTGTGCACGAGCGCCTGATTCTCCTTGATGCTTTGCACGAGGCGGGAACTCTGGCCCCCGCCGGTGATGGCGGCCAGGAGTTCCAACGCGGGGGCGTCCTTGTCGGCCAGGGAGACGGT
>JBAXWO010000379.1:0-3425 GCA_037128375.1 bacterium | reverse complement strand
CACAGGCGGCGCCATAGCAGAAGTAGAACTCGGGTTGGAGAATCGCGACGATTTCAGGCTCCTTTTCCGCCGCATGCTCCACCGCCGCAAATTCGGTAATAGCCGCCTCAAACTCTTTCCGGGAACTGAAAAAGATCCCGAGAAAAACCCGGAAGTTGAAATCGTCCGGATTCCTCGCCACGCCCTCCTGCAAGGTCTTCACGGCACCGTCAGGGTCTGTCTGGCTCCGGAAATAGGCCAGTTTGACCCAGGCCCGCACATCCACGGGAGTCGCCCGAACCGCCCGGCCGTAGTAGTCCTCCGCGCTCGCCAGGTCTCCCCTCTCCTCACAGACCTCGCCCAGAAGCAGAAGGATTCCGGCATTTTCAGGCTGCGCCCCCTCCAACTCCCGAAGCAGCACCATGGCCCGGCGGGTATTCCCCAGCAGGAGATGATAGCGTGCCGTCATTTCCCTGGCATCCGCATTATCCGGTTTCCCGGCGCGAAGGAGGTCAAAGAAGAGGAGCGCCGTACGGGGGTCGTCGCCCTTCAGATAAAGCCGCCCCATATTGTCGCAGAATTCAAACAGGACGGCCCGATTACGACACCTGGTCAGGGCCTCTTCAAGGATTGCGCCCACCTTCCGCAGACGCCCCTCCGCTGCGTACAGGGAGGCCAACCGCATATACACGTCCGGACGATCCGGAGCAAGCCGGATGGCCTCACTGAACTCAGAGGCCGCCATTTCCGTGTTGTCGATCAACTGGTAGACGACCCCCAGCAACAGATGCACCTCGGGGGAATCCGGGTGATGAGCCATGGCGCGGTGGAGCACCCGCAGGGCCTGATCGTTCTCCTTCCGCACCAGGTGCCCGACGGCGACCTTGACGGCCAATGGAAGGTAGGCGGGGTCTTTTTCAACTGCCAGCCGCGTATGCCGCAGGCTGGAGTCGGCACCCCCCAGGGTGGCCTCCGCAATGAGAGCCTGACTGTAATGAGCCAGAGCCTCGGCCAAATCCGCGCTTTCCGCCTGGGCGGTAACGCGAGTCCGGTCCGAGGCTCCCCTATCGTCAAACGAACGACATCCGACAAGGATAAGGAGAGGAACGACCGCGAGCCATGTGCATGGTGCTCGCATGTCAGACCCCGCCTTACTTGTTCTTGTGCCGACTGGCCTTTTGGCGCTTGCGCTGCTTATGCTTCGCCATCTTGGCCCGGCGTTTTTTCTTGATCGATCCCACAATGCACTCCTTATTCAGTTAACCTCGATCCGGCCGCTTACCGGATCACCTTATTCAAGGGAAGTTCGATTATGCCTTCCGCACCCTCACGTTTCAATTCCGGAATAATCTCGCGAACCACCTTCTCTTCCACAACCGACTCGACCGCCACCCAGTCGGACGAAGCGAGCGGGTTGATGGTGGGCGCATGCAGGGAAGGCAGAATCTTCGAAATGGCCGCCACCTTTCCGGCGGGCGCGTTCATCTTGAGCAGCACCCGTGATTCGGCCGCCAAGGCGCCCTGCAACAGCATCGCGATCTGCTCGATCTTGCGCCGCTTCCAGTCGTCCTGCCAGGTCTTGCGGTTGGCAATGAACTTGGTGGTGGACTGCAGGACGACATCCATGATGCGCAGGTTGTTGGCGCGCAGGGAGGATCCTGTTTCCGTCAGTTCCACGATCGCATCCACCAGTTCCGGGACCTTCGCTTCCGTGGCCCCCCACGAAAACTCAACCTGCGCCTCCACACCGTGCTTCGCGAGGTAACGCCTGGTCATCCCCACCGCTTCTGTAGCGATGCGTTTCCCCTGAAGATCCTTGACGGAATGAATCTTGGAGTCGTTATGGACCGCAACCACCCACCGCACGGGGCGCATGCCCTGCTTGGCGTAGACAAGGTCGGCCACTTCGTGCACATCCGACCCGTTTTCCTGAATCCAATCGAAGCCCGTGATCCCGGCATCGAGCACTCCCAGTTCCACGTAGCGACTCATTTCCTGGGCCCGAATCAGGCGCGCCTCGATCTCCGGATCATCCACGTTCGGAATATACGACCGGGATCCGACCGACACCTTGAAACCGGCCTTCTGCAACATGGCAAAGGTGGCTTCCTGTAAACTGCCCTTGGGCAGGCCCAACACCAACTTGTTCATCTCAGTTCCTTTCCTCTCATCCCGGCACCCTTTTACGTTCGGCAAAAGGCGGCGGGATAGTAGGTGAATCGGCGGCGAGCGTCCATAACTATCTTGTCAGGCGAGGCGCGCGACCCGCCCCTCCACCCTCACACGCCCTTCGGCCAGCCATTGCAGGACCTCGGGGAGGGCCGTGTGCTCCTGTTCCTGAATCCGCGCATGCAAAGTGGCGGCCGTATCGGAATCCAGAACCGGCACGGTTTTCTGCGAAAGGATGGGCCCCGTGTCGGTACCCTCATCCACAAGGTGGACCGTGCAACCCGCCACTTTGACCCCGTAGTCGAGCGCCTGCTTCCAGGATTCCATACCAGGAAACGCCGGCAGCAGGGCGGGATGAATGTTCACGATACGATGGGGAAAGGCCTGGAGCATCCCCCGTTTGATGATCCGCATGAAGCCGGCCAGGGCGATCACTTCCGCGCCATGACGGCGCAGGGCCGCGATGTAACGCTGTTCAGCCTCACCCTCCAACTTGGTCTTGAAAGGGGCGCCGCTGATATACTCCGCCGGAATCCCCTGCTGGCGCGCCCTTTCCAGAATGAAGGCGTCGGGCACATCCGACAGAACGCACACCACCCGGGCATTGAGCCGGCCCGACGCAATGGCATCCATAATGGCCTGGGCATTCGATCCTTTCCCGGACCCCAGGATTCCGATGGAAAGCGGCTGTGGCGTCTTCATGGGCGCGTATCATAAAGGGGGGCCCCGTTCGTGACAAGTCCCGGCGCGAATTGTTTTTTTTATTCAGCCACCCGCCGCCGACGTGGTAGGCTCCAAACCGGCAGCCATGACACCCGAATCCAACAACGCCGCGACCCTGAGGGTCCTGATCCATGCCGGCCGGGGCCACGTGCACCTCGCGGGGGTCTGTGGCATCGGGATGGCAGGCCTGGCCATCCTCCTCAAGGCGCGCGGCTTCAAGGTCACCGGCTGCGACCGGATGATCAACAAGCTGGCGGGCTGGCTGCGCGAAAACGGAATCGAGGTCGTCGAACACCATTCCCCATCCCACATCGGACCCGGGGTACAGTGGGTTGTGCGCAGCGCCGCCGTTTCCCCGGACTCCGCCGAAATTCAGGCGGCCACTGCCGCAGGCCTCCCTGTCTTCAAGCGCGGGGAAGTGCTGCCGCTGCTCATTGAGGGAGCGACGTCGATTACCGTGGCGGGCACGCACGGCAAGACGACCACCACATCCTTTATTGCCCAGATCTTACAGGCGGCCGGCCGCGCCCCCTCCTTTTGCATCGGGGGGGAAG
>JBAXWO010000378.1:0-3438 GCA_037128375.1 bacterium | reverse complement strand
CGGACTGCCATCAGAAAAGTATACAGGACCCTATTGACTGTGTAACGAAAACGGGGTACTTTTCGTTACGTATCAAGGGCAGTCACCTATGGCATCGATAGAGAAGAGCATCGTCAGCCGGATAGAGGCGAAGCAGCGAGGCGCGTGCTTCACTCCCAAGGCGTTTCTCGACCTGGGCAGCCCCGAGGCGGTGCGTATTGCACTGTACCGTCTCGAGAAACGTGGCATCATCCGCCGCCTGGCGCGCGGGCTCTACGATTTTCCGAAACAGCATCCCACAATCGGCCTACTCTCTCCAGACCCCGACCAGGTCGCTAAAGCCCTTTCTGAACGCGATGCCGCACGCCTTCAACCTTCCGGCGCATACGCCGCGAACGTCCTCGGCTTGTCCGAGCAGGTCCCTGCCCGGATCGTCTTCCTCACCGACGGACCCGCGCGGCATGTCAGAATCGGTCGCCAGGAGATCATCCTCAAGAACACGACCCCGCGCAACATGGCGACGGCGGGCAAAGCGAGCGGCACCGTCATCCAGGCACTTCGGCACATCGGGGTCAAACAGATCAATCAACACCACATTGCCCATCTGCGTGAGGCGCTTTCAGCCGATGACCGGGCGCAACTGAAACACGACCGCATCTATGCCCCTGGCTGGATGCACCGCATCCTCGATGCCATTGCTGAGGGGACACATGATTGACTTCGCCCGCCTGCCAATCGCCGAGCGCGCCCCGTTCTTCCTGGAAGCAGCGAATCGCCGCCGCCTTTCACCTCTCTTTGTGGAGAAGGACTTCTGGGTCTGCTTCTCGCTCCATGTTCTCTTCTCGACGCCGGTGCTCGCGGACAAGTTCGTATTCAAGGGCGGCACATCGCTTTCCAAGGTCTTCGGTGTTATCAAGCGGTTCTCCGAGGACGTTGACCTTTCCATTGACCCCGAATGGCTTGGATTCGGCGGCGAACATCGGCCGGATGCCGCTAAATCCCGCTCGCAGTTCGATAAGCGCTGGAAGAAACTGAATGATGCTTGCGCCGCAGCGGTCGAACACAAGGTCCAGCCGGCGCTTGAACGCGCGATCTCCGACGCGCTCGGTCCCGTGGCGGGCGCCGCCGCCTATCTCTCGTTCAAACTCGATGACCAGACGCACTCACCCGTCCTCACGTTCCGCTACCCTACCACGGAGCCCGAATCCCCCGGCTACGTCCATCCACAAGTCAAACTTGAGCTCGGGTCCCTCACCGATCAGCGGCCCATCGCCCATCATACCATCACCCCCTGGGTCGCCGAGGACTTCCCGGCTCTTTTCTCCGCCCCAACCAGCCGCGTCGTGGCCCTCGAAATCGAACGCACCTTCTGGGAGAAAGTCACCATCCTGCACACCGAATACCATCGGCCCGCCGAGAAGCCTATGCGCAGCCGGCATTCGAGGGACTGCTATGACGTGTGCCAGATGGCCGCACACCCCGCCGGCCAGCGAGCCCTGAAGGATCTCGACCTGCTCGAGCGCGTTGTGCGCCACAAGCGCACCTACTTCCAGTCCGCCTGGGCCAATTACGATGCCGCCAAGCCCGGCTCCCTGCGGCTTGTCCCACCCGCGCACCGTCTCCCTGATCTGAGATCCGATTACCAGCAGATGCTGCCCATGTTCACCGACACGCCGCCGCCGTTCGACGACATCCTGCGGCAACTACGCAGCATTGAGGAAAGCATTAACAAACGATAGACAGAGAGATGCGGTTCAACCGCGAAGCCCCATAACAACCCATGAAATCCGACTGCATCAAGAACTGGCCGAAGGAGGAGCGTCCGCGCGAGAAACTGTTTGCCGAGGGGGCGGAGAAGCAGACGGACGCCAATCTGCTGGCGGTCATCCTGCGTGTCGGGCGCGGTACGTTCAAGAAGGGCGAGCCGGGCCAGAGCGCCCAGGCGCTTGCCCATGCCCTGCTGGCCGATTTCAACGGGATCAAGGGCCTCGACCGTGCCACCATACAGGATCTTCTTGCCGCGCCCGGTCTCAGCGATGCCAAGGTTGCCCAGATCAAGGCTGCATTTGAATTGGGGAAACGGGCGTGTACGCGGGAGTTGAACGCGGTTTCCGTTCTCTCGTCACAGGCCATTGCCGACCGCTTCCGGCCGGCTTTTTCCGGGCTCCGTCAGGAAACCGTCATCGCCGTTTTCCTGAACGGACAGAACAAGATTCTGGGCGAGAAGGACATCACGCAGGGCACGCCCACCCAGGCCACCGTGTACGTGCGCCGCGTCATTGAGGCGGCGTTACATCTATCCGCCGCCGCCGTGGTGCTGGTGCACAACCACCCGTCGGGACACCCGGAGCCCTCCGCCGGCGATGATGACACCACCCGTGACCTGTTGAAGGCGTGCAAACTCGTCCAACTGGTCCTGTTGGATCATGTTATTGTTGGCGAGTCCGACCATTACAGTTACTCCGACGCGGGGCGGCTGAAGGAATTTGAGATCGAATAGAAGGAGGGCCGTATGGCCAAGAAGAAACCAGAACCACAGCCCTATGCCAAACCGGACCAAATTCAGATTCGGGGAAACCAGATCTACAGCCCGGTCCGTAAGACCTGGGTGCAACTGACCCCAGAAGAACGTGTCAGGCAGGAATTCCTCCTCGTGCTTATGGAGGAATATGGCTACACGCTGGATCAGATTGATGAGGAAACGCCGGTGACCGGACGCGGTGCCGGTCAAGCCCGTGCCGATTTTCTGATTTGGCGTACCCCCGAGGCCAAAGGCCGGCAGGAACATGCGCTTATTGTCGTCGAATGCAAGGCGGATACTGATACTGATTTCAACAATACCCGCCAAGCCTCTGGCCTCTGGTCACGCTCAAATCGGCGGGTTACTCTTTTCCGGGGGTGGTCGTGATCCATAACAAGTCGTCCAGGACTTGCGCTAATCCGGCAGATTCCGTCCCAGCCGTTCGTGGGAAGCGATCAGCATCGGGTGTACGGACACACTCGCCGGCCGAATACCCGCACTTACTCGAGGCCGTTAAGTTGCGAATTCGCACGGCCCAGATCAAGGCGACCCTCTCCGCCAACTGTGAAATGATTCTGATGTACTGGGATATCGGCAGGATGATCGCGGAACGCCAGAAACGGGAAGGTTGGGGTGCGTCAGTGATCCCTCGGTTGGCCCGTGATATCCGCAACGATTTACCGGAAGTCAAAGGGTTTTCCGAGCGAAACATCAAGCTCATGACCCAGTTCCACCGGGAGTATCCCAGCCTTGGCCCAATAGGGCAACCGTCCGTTGCCCAATTGGCTGTCCCTGCGGAACCCAGGGTGATTTTGCCGCAGCCTGCGGCAAAATCGGTCCTCGGTGGAAATGGGCAACCAATCGTTGCCCAATTGCCGTGGGCGCATAACGTCCTGCTCATGCAGAAAGTCAAGGATCTGCCGACACGGTACTGGTAC
>JBAXWO010000377.1:0-3451 GCA_037128375.1 bacterium | reverse complement strand
GACGTGATGGTTGATTTTCTCAGGGGCCATCCCAAGGCTGTCGCCTTAGTGCAGACGCTTGCGGATCGAATCATGCTTTCGAGCATCGTCGTGGCTGAACTCTATGCCGGCGTCAGGGGTTCTGATGAACGTGTCACCTTGGACAACTTTGTCGCCCTGTTCCGTGTGATCCCAGTATCATCAGCGATTGCGAAGACGGGTGGTCTTTACAAGAAGGACTATGCCAAGTCCCATGGGGTCGGTCTGGCCGACGCCATCATCGCCGCGACTGCGGATGCGGAGAATGCAGAATTGAAAACACTCAACACCAAGCACTACCCTATGATCAAAGGCTTGAATCCACCATACACAAAGACATAGCAGGCCAATCGGGTTCCCGTAACTGAGGTTATAGGGGACTTGCACCTCGTTAACAACGCGCCCGTCACTGACCCATTTCCGTGAAAATGCCTTCCCGCTGCCTGCTTCTTGTGGTAACTCAATCCCCATGCCGGAACCGACACAACCTCATCCGCCCCGTGGCCCCGCCGCCTCCGTCCCGCTCGAGACGTTGCTGTCGAAGCACTTCGGCTTTTCAGCCTTCCATCCGGGCCAACGCGAGCCAATCGAGACGATCCTGAACGGCGGCGATGCCGTGGTGGTCATGCCGACGGGTTCCGGAAAGTCGCTCTGTTACCAGTTGCCGGCCCTGGCCCTGGAGGGCATCACCCTGGTGGTGTCGCCCCTGATCTCGCTGATGAAGGATCAGGTGGACAGCCTTGTCACACGCGGGATTCCCGCCACCTGCCTGAATTCCTCCATTTCCATGGAGGAAACCGCCGCACGCGTGGGCGCCCTGCGGCGCGGCGAAACCCGTCTGGTGTATGTCGCGCCGGAACGCTTCCGTAATACGCGGTTCCAGGCCCTGCTCAGCGACCTGAAGGTTTCCCTTGTGGCAGTGGATGAATCGCACTGCATCAGCCAGTGGGGCCATGACTTTCGGCCCGACTACCTCCGCCTGGGCGGAATGATCCAGGCGCTCCCTCAGGCCCGCATCATGGCGCTGACGGCCACGGCCACACCGGCTGTCCGGGACGACATCGTCAAGCAACTGGGCCTCGGCGTCGGAACCCGCCCGGCGCCCCGCGTCTTCGTCCGCGGGTTCCGGCGCGACAACCTGCGGCTCGTGGTGGAACCCTGCCGCTCTCACGCACACAAACTGGAACGGATCCGCCGGATCCTCTCGGACTTTCCAACCGGCATCGTCTACTGCAGCACCCGCAAGCAGGTCGAGCGCGTAGGCAAGCTACTGGGCGAACTCAAGATCAAGCACATGGTGTATCACGCCGGGCTGCCCGACAACCAGCGCACCCTCGCGCAGGACCGGTTCATGAAAGGCGACGTGCCGGTCGTGGTGGCCACCAACGCCTTCGGCATGGGGGTGGATCGCTCCGATCTCCGCTTCGTGATCCACTGGGACATCCCCGGCAGCATCGAGGCGTATTACCAGGAGGTCGGCCGCGCCGGCCGTGACGGAAGCCTGGCGCATTGCGAACTCCTGTACAACTACGCCGATGTCAGCACCCAACAGTTCTTTCTGGATGGGTCGAATCCGGATCCGAAATTGGTCCTCACCCTGTGGGACGAAGTGCGCGCCATCCTGGCTGCACAGCCGCAAACGTGTTCCCTCGAGGCCTGGGGCGACCAGGTGATGGCCACGGACAACAAGGTCACGGTGCATACCTGCATGGGCCTGTTCGATCGCGCCGGATTGATCGAGCGAACCGTCGAATCGGGAAACCGCTGCTACACCACCGCCCTGGCCAAGGATGGTGACCCCGCCCGCCTGCGGGCGCTGCTGCCGACGATCGAGGAGAAACGCCGCCGCGATCAGCAGAAACTGGACGTCATGGTCAGCT
This sequence comes from bacterium, assembly GCA_037128375.1. Taxonomy (GTDB): domain Bacteria; phylum Verrucomicrobiota; class Kiritimatiellia; order CAIKKV01; family CAITUY01; genus CAMBRF01. Next base: position 1,553 of record JBAXWO010000377.1, on the reverse strand, counting down.
ACGTGCACTCGCGCCAGTGCCGCCATCGCTTCATTATGGATTATTTCGGCGAGATTGCCCCCAAGTCCGCCGCTTGCGGCCACTGCGATTATTGCGGGTTTTCCGCCGCCATCCCCCCGCGCCCTCCGACTGAAAACGAATGGCTGGTCCTGCAGAAACTCCTCAGTTGCGTGGGCCGGCTCAACGGCCGTTTCGGACGCGCCACGCTCATCGCCTTCGCCGCCGGTGCGCCGGATCCCGCCATTACGATTCACGGCCTGGCGCAAACACCCGCCTACGGAATACTCCGCGACGAGCCAAGAACCTACCTCCTGGCCTTGTTCGAGGCGCTCATCACGGCCGAAGCCCTCGCGCTCGGGCCGGCTCCCGATCGCACGGTCGCCCTGACGCCGTTTGGCCGTGAGGTGGCCTGGCGACGGCAGACCCCCTCCCTGTTGTGGCCGAAGCGCACCGTCTCCGAAGCGCCCGCCTTCACCCCGCGGGAGGCACAACCCAGGCGCAAAAAACCGCACCGGAAAGAGTCCACTCCCCGCCGCGCCGCCCAACCCACGGACGACCGGGTCCTGTCCGCCCAAGAGGATCGGATCTTTGACGCCTTGAAGTCCTGGCGGCGAGAAGAGGCGGCGCTGAGCGAGGTTCCCGGCTTCACGATCTTCAGTAATCGCACCCTGAAATCCATCGTCCTGAGAAAGCCCGACTCCCTCGCGGCGCTGGAGGAGGTCCACGGCGTCGGGCCCGCCAAATTGGAAGCCTATGGCGATACGATTTTGAAACTGCTGGACCGGTTCCGCACCTGACGGAAACCGGAGAAAGGTTGGAGTCATGCTGGGATATCGATTTCTCGCCTCGAGCAATTTCTTCAAGGATCTCTCTCCTGACACGCTCAAGGCCCTGGCGGCCATCGGGTCGGCGATCGAACTCAAGAAACGGGATTTCCTGTTCCGCGAGGGGGAACCCGGACGGGCCATCTATCTCCTGCACCGGGGCGCCATCCAGCTTCACAAATCCTCGCCGGATGGCGGGGAGGTGGTCATCAAGATCGTCCAACCCAGCGAGGTGTTCGCCGAGGTCGTCCTGTTCGAACGGGAAACTTATCCGGTGACCGCCGTCGCCCTGGCCTCGAGCGAGGTCATGGTCTTTCCGCGCGCCGACGTGCACCTGCTGCTCAACACGCTTTCCTTCCGCAACGACTTCATCGCGATGCTGATGCGCAAGCAGCGCTACCTCGCCGAGCGTATCGTCCAGCAGCAGGCGCATGATGTCGAGGGCCGCCTGCTCTGGTTTCTGAAGGAGCAATTCGGGGGTCAACAGTCCGTCACGCTCGACATCTCCAAGAAAGACATCGCCGCCGCCATCGGCACCACCCCGGAGACGCTTTCCCGCCTGATCCTGAAGCTGCGGAAGCGCAGGATCCTGACGTGGAAAGGAAAAACGATCACCCGTCACACGGCGTGATCGTTCGCCATTGATGTTTTCTCGGTAATCCCGACCCGGCATAGCCGGAACCAAGATGAAGAGTTTTGAACAGAAGCTCGCAAAGCACGCAAAGGCGC
>JBAXWO010000376.1:0-3457 GCA_037128375.1 bacterium | reverse complement strand
ATGCAGACGATTTATTTCTCGAATTCCGCGGTCATGGGTCAGAACCAGCGTCACATCGCTCCACCGCTGAGCGGGCATAGGGGCTGCCTTGCACATCAAGAATTCGAGCAATCGGAGAACCTTTGCCCTGTTCGCCACTGGCTTTCCCGGAGGCATGACCATGCACGTTCTCATGGCCGGGGATAAGCGATTCGGCTGTGAAGCATGCTGGTGAGGCATAGAACGAACGCCTGCTTGACGCGAGCCAATTCGGAGAGGGTCATTCCGCTTTCGTCCAGTTGGTTGTCCTCGTACCGGTTATCCACCAGGCGATCGATGAGTTCGCCGATGTGAGTGGGCGTGGGTTTCTCCAGGGAGCGGGAGGCGGCCTCGACGGCATCCGCCAACATAATGATGGAGGCCTCCCGGCTGACGGGAAGGGGCCCCGCGTAACGGTAGGGCGATTGATCCACCGGCACAGCGTTTGCCCCGCCGGAACGCCCCAAAGCGGCCTCCGCCGCCTGACGCCCCGCCTTGTGGTGGAAAAAAACCACCAAACCTGTGCCGTGGTGCTGCCGAATGACATCCATTATAGCGCGTGGCAGCTTATGCAGCATGGCCAGACTGAGGCCCTCCTTGACGTGGGCCATGACCAGCAGGGCACTCATGCTCGGAGCCAGATCATCGTGGGGATTCTCGCCCCCCTGTATGTTCTCGGCGAAGAATCCGGGCTTGGTGAGTTTGCCGATATCGTGAAAGTAGGCTCCGACACGTGCCAAAATAGGATTGGCTCCGATATTGTCCGCCGCCGCTTGTGCCAGATTGGCGACCATCAGGCTGTGGTGGTAGGTGCCTGAGGCCTCAAAAGCGAGGCGCTGGAGGAGCGGATGCCCCAGATCCGAGAGTTCCATAAGCGTGACATTGGTGGTCAAGCCAAACAGAGACTCTATCAGAGGAAGGATCGTGACCACGACAAGTGCCGACCCAATACCGCCGCAGAGACAGGCCAAGACCTGGTGCACCGCTACGCGCACGGAAGGCGGATGATTATGGAGCAGCGTAACAACAACGGACATTTCCGCCAAGCTGACCATGAATCCCATTCGAATGATCTGAGAGCGCCGTCGGATGCGTGGAACCAGGCAGGCGACGGCGGCCGTGGCAATCAAGCCGGTCGTCAGGATGGCCATACTGTTGTTGAACAAGACCGCACAGACATAACTGACCCAGATCCCGACGACCGTTGCGGCGGGCACCCCGAGTAACACGCCGGCAAGCAGTGGCGCCAGGCATACCGGGGCCAGGAATTCCACAGTGGAAGCCGTGAGCCCTGGGAGACCGCTCTGGAAATGCAGAAGCGCCGCCACCGGGATGACGCTGCACAGCCCGCATAGGGTCAGCAGCAGCAGCTTGACGCTATCATGGAAAATAGCGGGAGCCAGAACGCGAAGCAAGCCGGCGGCGACAGTCGTTCCAATCAACATCAGCAGTTCGTTGCGAAACAACTCCAAGGTCCATCCGCCCCCCCCGGGAGAGGTCGTTTTTTCAGCATACAGCAGGGTGCAAACCGACGCCCAGAGCACCACCCCCAGCAACAAGCGGAGAGGGGCGCCACTAAGCCGGTTGGATTGATCGCCCGCAGGCGTCCTGCCTGGCGTCCTGAGGCGCTCACGCAGGCGCTGGGACCGCAATTTTGAAATCCACTGCTTCATGCTTGCTGGGGCCGTGACAAAGAGACCCCGACCTGATAGAAGTATTAATGCACTTTTCGAGGGGACTGGCAAGGTATGAGTAAGCACAAGGGCGTCTATTTGTTCGCCGGGGAAGATGAATTTCCCATGAATATGGCGGCCCGCCAGCTTATCAACAGCCTGGTGCCGGAGAGTGAGCAGGCGTTTGGCCTGGAGATCGTAGAAGGTCGGGCCGATAATACGGACGAGTCCCTGGCTGTCATCAAGCGGTGTCAGGAAGCTCTTTTCACCCAGGGCTTTCTGCTGACTCAGGGTAAGGTGGTGTGGTGGCGGGATGTCTCCTTCCTGGCGGAGGGACAAGCGACCCAGGCCGAGGCGGTTCGGACGCAGGTTAAAGCCTTTGCCGCCATGTTGTCCGGATCCGGGTTGGGCGACAATGCCCTGCTGATTACCACGCCGAAGATTGACCGGCGGTCCTCCTTTTTCAAACTCTGCCAGGAACGCTTTGAGGTGCGTGAGTTCAATGTCCCTGAAAAGGCCCATCTGGCGGAGGCGCAGGCGCGGGATCTCGTTCGGGCAGGCTTGAAGGCGCGGGGCTTGAAAACGACGGTCGAGGTCGAGGAGTTGATTCTTGGACGGGTGGGGGCTGATGCCCGGCAGATCGACTGCGAACTCGAAAAACTTGCCCTCTTTGTCGGCATGCGTCCGGGTGTCACGGCCGAAGATGTTGAGGCGATTGTCTGCACCACCGCCTCCGCGGTCATGTGGGATCTCCAGGATGCCGTGGGCGCTCGAAATCTGGCTAAAGCGCTGAGCACGCTTCAGGATCTTCTGGCGCGCAAGGAAAGCCCGATGGGCATCGTTGTGTCGATATACAGCCGCATTCGGGACTTGATGCTCTATCGCGAGGCGCTGGATCAGGGCTGGTTGCGGCTCAAGCCGGGATACCGGGACGGAATGCTGGCCGAATGGGGCGCGTTGGCCCCCGAAGTGGAGGGGGTATTAACGGCTGCGCTAAGGCGGGCCCCCCGTTCCATTCATCCCTTTGCTGCCGGCAAGATGGCTGTGCAGGCCCGGAACTATTCCCCTCTCCAACTCCGGAGGATTCAACGGCTCGTCGTGGAAACACATGAGGCGATGGTGTCCAGCGGCGTGCCCCAGTCAACGCTGCTCGAACTCATGCTGATCAGGTCCATTGGGGCACGCAATAGTTGACACCAGCCTTGTTTTCGGTATCTTACGTTACTTTTGAAGCCAACGTAGCTCAGTTGGTAGAGCAGCGCATTCGTAATGCGCAGGTCGTCGGTTCGACCCCGACCGTTGGCTCCAACTAAAACCCCATAAAATCCACAAAAACCCCAGCAAATGCTGGGTTTTTTCGTTTACGGCATTGCTCCTTCGTACTTGTCGATACAGCTCGTTACATTACACCAAAGGGTAGCAAAACGGAAGCATCCCTCCCTGTTGAAAAAACCTGAACATTTCGCGGTGCCTAATCAGGATGCCGATGGGACCGAGGGAACCTTTATGGGCGGCTGATTCTGCTCCCCCCGCCACTTGAACCAGGCGAACCATGACACCGTCACGCCGAGGAACCGCGTGCCAGCCTGCAGCGCCGACATCCGATAGGCCCGCTGGATCCGGTAGAAGCGGGCATTCGCTTCCCACCCGCCATGCCCTGTCTGCCAATCGAAGTCATGACGCAGACACGGTGGGAAGTACTTCGTCGGCCAGTACATCTCGGAAACGCCCGTGCATCCGTCACAGTCCTTGAACCAATCCCAGTC
>JBAXWO010000375.1:0-3464 GCA_037128375.1 bacterium | reverse complement strand
TCAGTCCTAACGCGGCCCATCTTCCCGTGCATCAAGTTCAGCCAAACCAGCGTGAATATGCCAAACGTCACATAGTGCAGCAGGACCGCAACCGAGACAGGGAAAGGCGTCAGTTGATGAGGACATGACGTTGTCGAACCTGCCCGGGTGGTGAGGGGTGGAGGCGCGCCAGCCTGTTGAGCAAAGCTGAAAACGGTTCCGATGGATTGCCAATCGTCCATCCCTCCGCACCAGCATAAGTCCGATGTGCTGAGTGCGCCGGTAGCAATCTGTTGCCGGATCGCCTCCTCGTCAATGGGGCCGGTCTGCTTTCCATCTTTCGCGATGTGGTAAGAACTCATTAGTCATTCCTCCTTTGTTGCCAACATTACTTGGGAAGTGATGGAAGATCCGCGTCTGCGCGGGTTGAAGACTCACCCTAAGGAGAGGGTGGGGACGTTTCCTTCCCTCGTTCACGTACCGCAAATGCGCTCCAGGCCGTAAAGCAGGCCACGACGGCAAGAATGATCGCCATCCGCGGCGTGTGCCGCCCGTTGCCCGCCATGGGCGCCACGTTGGCACACGCCGCTGTTCGCTCGTGATCTTGTCTTACCAGGTCTCCAGAACCTTGCCCTGCTTGTCGGTGAACTTGCCGACAATGATCATGATGAAGTCGATCAGGACCCAGATCCCGAAGAATCCGCCGAGGGTCACAATCTGCAAGATAGCCGTGCCTGTCTTGCCGACATAGAACCTGTGGGCCCCGAGGCCGCCCAAAAAGAAACACAGCAACAACGCCACCACTCTCTTCTTCTCTGACACTTCCGCCATACTTAATCTCCTTTTGTTGAATTCAATTTCACGTTGCTCGATCTCGTCGTTTATTCTCTCCCGCTTTCCTCCTTTCACTCGAACCCGTCCCGCCTGTGGTCCTGCACGGTAGCGACGTGCCCGGCAGGCCATGGCTGGATCCTTCATTGGCCAGTCGGGTTGACCCTCTTCAGGATGTTCAGCTCCTTTAGCATGGCCCGGCAACCCTCGATCGACGGATGGACATCCGCAGAGAACGGGGTTACCGAATGACCAAGTTGCTGTGCGATCAGCTGGGTAAGTCCAGGGATTTGTGCGGCAGCCCCTGTGGCATGTATTGTCGCACGACTGAACTGGGACTGCTTTTCATTCGGAAGGCTGCGAATGGCGGCCTTGAGTCTCTCAGTCAGGCGCACGAGCGAAGGCATCATCCCGACCGTAATCTCGTCGCGAGACGCGTTCTGCACCGTGAGCCGGCCCTGTTCCGTTCGGCCTGACCACGTTTCCCACCCAGGCAAATCGACTACAGCACGTGGGTTGACGCCACCCGATTGCAGTTGCGAATCGAGGGCCGCAAACTCCGGTCGAAACTGGCGGATGAGTGTGAAATGATTCTGGATGTCCTCCACAAACGCCCGGGCGCCGATGGCGCCATTGGCTCCTGACAAGACTCCCGCCAGGGAGATGACGGAGAATTCAAACCAGTCGTCTGAAATCGATAAAACGGCTTTGAGTTCAGGCTTCTGCACGTCCAATTGCATCCCGATGGCCGTCGCCATTCCCATTTCGATCAGGTAAACCTCGCGTGCGCCCCCCATGGTCGCCATGTTTTGGACCGACCATTTCCCCGGGTCATAGGTCCGAAACGCAATAAGGACTCTCGGACGAACAAGCATGGTTCCGCCCAGGAGCTTGCGCAACCCGAAGCGAAACAACGCTTCTGCAACCTGCTGGTCGGCGACAACCCCCTCAACCAGGACTCTGACGACAGAAATGTTGTTCGGCTCCCGGCCAAGCATGGCCTTCGCTTCCTGCCCGCATGCCAATATGCGATTCGTTCCCGTCTGGATGGCGACATAGGCGGGCAGAACAAGCGGGCAGGCTTGAGTTTGCGTACAGAAGATAAACGAGTCGTCGACCAGCGAGACCGCTGCGTCTTTACCAAATAAGTTCATATCGTCTCAGGGGCCAACATAGTTGGTGCCTGGCGGTCATCAGCAGGTGTTCGGGATGCCCGCCCAAAGCTGGGTTTACATCATCACGGCGCCGGTCCCGGCGCTGGTTACGAGTTGCGCGTAGCGCTTGAGATAGCCCGTGGTCGCTCGGGGTACAAAAGACTTGGAGGCCATCCGCCGGCGGTTGAGTTCCTCGTCCGGGAGTTCCACCTCCAGCTTATGGCCGGGGATGTCGAGACGGATCATGTCACCGGGCTGCAGCAATCCAATCACGCCTCCAGCCGCCGCCTCGGGCGAAACATGCCCGACGCACGCGCCGCGCGTGCCGCCGGAGAATCGTCCATCGGTGATCAACGCGACACTTTCGCCCAGCCCGCGTCCCATGATGTAGGACGTGGGCGCCAGCATTTCCTGCATACCGGGCCCACCGCGGGGTCCTTCGTAGCGGATAATGACCACGTCGCCGGACTTGACCCTGCCCTTGAGGATGCCTTCGCAGGCGTCTTCCTGAGATTCAAAGATGACGGCGGGTCCGCGGAATTTAAGCATATTGGGCGCCACGCCGGCCTTCTTGACCACCGCGCCACCCTCGGCCAGATTGCCCCAGAGAATGGTGAGACCGCCGTCGGTCGAGTAGGGATTGTCCAGGGGCCGGATAACCTCGGTGTCGGTTACCTCGGCGTGCGCGACATTCCGCCAGAAGGTCTTTCCCGTGACGGTGGGGGAATCGCGGTGGAGCAGTCCGCGGATCGAGCCGATCTGCCGCGCAATGGCACTGATGCCGCCGGCACGGTCAACATCCTCCATATGGTACTTGGAGGAGGGCGACACCTTGCAGATGTTGGGGCACTTCTGCGAAATCTGGTTGATGCGCTGGAGGTCATATTTGACTCCCGCTTCATGCGCGATGGCCAGTGCATGCAGAACGGTGTTGGAACTGCCGCCCATGGCCATGTCGATGGCGAAGGCATTGTCCAACGAGTTCTGGGTGACAATGTCGCGCGGCCTGGGGCCTTCGGCGAGGGCCATGGCCACGATGCGTTTGGCGGCCTGCTTGAAGAGTTTCTTGCGGCGCGGATCCGTGGCGAGAATGGTGCCGTTGCCCGGGAGGGCGATCCCGATTGCCTCGCAGAGGCAGTTCATGGAGTTGGCGGTGAACATGCCGGAGCAGGAACCGCATCCGGGGCAGGCGCACTCCTCGAGTTTCTCAAGGGCGGCCTCGTTCATGGTGCCGCGGCCGTGGGCGGCGACGCCTTCGAAGACGCTGATCAAATCCACGCCTGTGCCGTCCGGCAGTTTGCCGGCAGCCATCGGGCCTCCGCTGACCATGAGGGTCGGGACATTGGCCCGCAGGGCGCCCATCAACATGCCGGGAACGATCTTGTCGCAGTTGGGGATGCAGATGACCGCGTCAAAACAGTGGGCCTTGATCATGGCTTCCACGCTGTCGGCGATGAGTTCCCGGCTGGGCAGGGAATACTTCATGCCGGCGTGGCCCAT
>JBAXWO010000374.1:0-3464 GCA_037128375.1 bacterium | reverse complement strand
TGGCCTACAACAATCCGCACATCCTGGATGTGGACCTGAGCATCGAGGGGGTAGAGAACCCGGACGAGGTCTCCCCGGGCGGCTTCGTGGCCAAGGATGGGCTGAAGCGGATCTTCTTGAACTATACAGGCGTGAACCTGCCGACCAAGACGCGCCTGAACTGGGACAGCGCGAAGATCAAGGTCGACGGGCTACCAGACGGGACCGACGAGATCTATTGGGACCCCGCCTCGATGATGCCGACGCAACTGTGGGTCAGAGGCTTGGCGGCCAGCGACACCGGGCCCGAGGGCACCAACGGCGGCCCCGAGCACCTCTGCCTGGAGGCCATCAACAACGGAGCTCCCTACCTCTATGACCGGGTGGCGTTCACGGTGTACGAGGTGACGAACATCATCGTGATTCCCAAGGGCATGACGACGAACGACACGTTGCCGGACCCCGTCACCATCGGCGCCGGTGCCATGGACTCCGAGGCGCATCAGGCGGACGTGACGATCCAGATAACGCCCCCGATCTCCGGGGTGCCGGTGGACGTGAGCCTGCTCGACGGCCGGGGCCACGATGCCGGCAAGGACGCCAAGCTCGTGATGGGTGGTGCGGCGACGGCGATCGGCGGGGGCGCCGCTGTGACGGTGCTGACCGGGGCCGGCGGGCAGATTCAGGGCGTGCTGACATCGAGCGACGTGGAGGATGGCCTCGCCTGCAAGATTCATGCGGGCCTCATTGACCGGCCGGTGCAATTCACCTGGGACCGGTACCCGGAGGCTGCACAATGGACCAATGTGCAGGAGTATCTGCCGTTCCCCGGCGTGCTGACCAACTACGTCGTGTTAAGGCACCACCGAAAGCCGGATGCATGCACTCCGACGAATCCTGCTCCCTACAGGCCGTTCATAGACCATGAGATCCATTTCTTCGTGGAACAGGTCGAATACTGGGATACGAACGGGGTGCTGTGCGTGACGAACAACACCCCGCCGGTTTCCGGCGGCCTGAGTGCGTTCGCGGCATTCGTCCAGGAGGCATACACCACGGACGGCGGCGGCCAAGTGGTGCCCTTGTTGCAGGTGTACACGAACTATGATATATCCTCGGTCACCATGGTCGCTTATGACTATTCCGTTTGGGATACGGCTGCGGTCTCTGGGGCCGGGGCTGGCGGCTCCGGCGGCACGGCGGGGAGTCTACAAGAAGGCGGCGGGGGATCGGGTGGCCTAACGCCCCAACAGGCATCGCCAACCGCTGGTCATAGTTCCATTTCCTCGACTGATGACGTCCCCAAAGTGGAGATCGAGAAGTGCGCTTCCGCGTTCTTGCCCCAGGGCGGAGACAACGACAACACGACCACGATCCGCGCCTTTGTTACGCCAAGCACGGCCAAGGGGAAGTTCCAATTCACCTTGTTTGGTGTTTCCGACGAAAAGGGTTACTGCCTCAACGCTCCGACAAATCCACCAGCATCGGGAGAGGATTCCGACGCTTGGAAGGACTATCAGTTCCCGACTCAAACCGGCTTCAGGATTTCAGGTTCCGACAGCAACATCGCGGCGACGGTGGCGAACGACTTGCATGAAGCCACGGTCACGATCAAGTCCTTCGACTACGGCTCCTTCGGCAAGATTAAGGCCGAATTCACCACGCAGGATGGCAGTCTGACATGTGTCGCTAAGGAAGTTGGCGGTACGAGTGAATGGACTCCGCTTCCGGCTGACACAAACGGCAATCACATAGCTGACGCCTGGGCATATGATGCTGGCGCTGCTACTGATGATACTGACACAAGCCTGAACAACACACACAACGGAGACGGACTCACCCGTTACGAAGAGTACCGTGGGGTTGACATTGACAACGACGGCGAGATCTCAGCGAACGAAAGACTCAGGCCAGACCGAAAGGATTTGTTCGTCCGGGGCGTGAACTTTGACGCTGACCACCCATTCGCCTACGGGAACGCTTTTGCTGAAGCACAGATTGAGGTTCACAACTTCATCGGTGTACTGCCGGGTAAGGACAGAAACATCGATGTCATGATCGTCACCAACAATCCGGGAGCATACCCGGGCACAGATGGCCACATAAACAAGAAAAGTGGGGTGAGAAACTGGACGTGGGACACGAAAGGTGCCAGCACTGTCGGAGGTGCTGCTGCATACGGAAAACCACAGGCATACCAGCTCGCTACGGACTGCTATTTCACAGACTCCCCCTACGACGACAGCAACACGAATGGTGTATTGGACTATATCACTGTTGCAGGTGTCGAGGACGTCAACGACAACGGTATTCTTGACGCGAATGAGAACGACGGGGTGGGCGGAGCACCGCCAGTAGATGATAGCGATGGTGTGATTGACGGTGATCATGTTGTAATCGCGGGAGCGTCCTTTGACTGGGGGCAAGAACTTTCCGCCGATGATATTGATGACGACGGACTCGTCGAACTTCCCACGTACAAGAGTACGCCGGTGAATGCTGCCGACGAGTACACCAAGGCCCAGGTTCTCCTTCACTCAATCACGCATGAAATGGGACACGCAACCGGCATCAACGGAGCGTTCGGAGGCCATTGCAACGACAGCACCTGCCTGATGTATCAATACTCGAACAACTGGAAACGCGACGGGCACTTCTGTAATGATTGCCGGGGCATGATACTCATCCACAACAACTAGAGGAGATGGTATGACTAGAACAATTTGGCGTCAGAGTTGGATTCCACCAATTAGCGGTTTGTTCGGTGCCATGACATTGGTGGGGGGGGTGGTGGCCACCGGTTCGAACGAAACACACAAGTCGCAATCCTTTATCATGGTGATGGTCACGGCAACCGAACAACGGTGTTCCGTAGCCAAACAAGTGCCGGCAGTTGTTGCCATTGTCAACATGAGCGATAGGCCAGTCTACGTGCCGAAATTAGTCTCTCCATACGTTCGGGTAACTGACGAGGAAGGAAGACTGGTTGAGGCAGATCCCATCCCAGAACCAGGGCCACCGCCAGTGGAGTACTACATGCAGAACGGACAGGAGAAAGTGCTCATGGAACCGGTGTGGAGACTGGAAGCAAAAGGCGGTGTGGTGACGGTGCTTCCTGATGCATTGGACCTGTACCACAAACACCTGAAGAAAGGTAGGTATCTGCTTACCATCCCCATGGACTCGATTCCCCTTTTCAAGGAAGCGTCTGTGGTGTTGCGTACCAACAACGTTACGCATGGAATGTGGGTCAGAGCCGATGCGCCGAGGGAGAAAGTGCCTATCGTACAGCGATCTTCCACCTTGGAAATCGAGTAGGGGCCAGCGGGGGAGCCGAGCGGGGTCACCCATCAAAGAGTAGGTGTCAACAGACAATACTCCACCGCGCCGCCGTGAGGCGGATTTCTTTTTTCGCTTCAAATCCCCGAGCGGGGTCACCCATCAAAGAGTAGGTGTCAACAGACAATATTTCCCCGCGCCGCCGT
>JBAXWO010000373.1:0-3469 GCA_037128375.1 bacterium | reverse complement strand
CTCCCTGCCCTTCGTGCTCATCCTGAAATCAGGCCGGCACGAAACCGTTGCCGCCACACAGGCCGAAGAGACCTTGACGATCATTTCCCCGCATCGCCGCGAAGTGCGGCTGGAGTACTCGCGTGGGTTCGGGGAGTGGATGCGGGCACGGCACGGCCGCCATGTGGAGATCAAGTGGCTGGATGTGGGCGGCGCCTCAAAGATCCTGAAGGAGTTGGAGTCCCGCTTCGCCGGCTCGCCTGACGACCCGGGTGTGGACCTGATGTTTGGGGGCGGGGTGGCTCCTTTTCTCAGCGCCATCCAGCAAAACTGGCTGGTCCCGCTCGACGTGTCGCCCGACCTTCTGGCAGGAATTCCCCCCACCTGTGCGGGCTCACCGGTCTACGATCCCGACCACCGCTGGTACGGGGTGGCGCTCAGCGGTTTCGGCATTCTCTACAACCGCCAGTTGATTCAGCGCCTGAACCTGCCAACCCCTGATGATTGGGCTGATCTCGCCCGCCCCGAGTTCTTCTCCTGGATCGGTTCCGGCGACCCGCGTTCCAGCGGCTCCGTCCATATGTGCTACGAAATCATCCTGCAAGCCTACGGTTTCGAGAAGGGGTGGCCTTTGATTACCCTCCTGTGCGCCAACGTCCGGGGGTTCGGCGAGGCCGGCGGCACCGTGCCGCGCGAAGTGGCTTCCGGCGATATCGCCGCTGGCATGGTCATCGACCAGTATGCCCAGACCGTCATCCAGGCGGTCGGGGGAAATGCCCTCGTCCTGCTTCTCCCCCGGCGACACACCCTGATCGGGCCCGATGCCATCGGCCTCATCAGGGGCAGCCGCCAGCCCGAACTGGGTCGCCTCTTCACCGAGTACGCCCTCTCCCGCGACGGCCAGCGCCTCCTCTACCAACGGGCCGGCACCAATGGCCAGCAACACGCGCTCTACCGCATGCCGGTCGTGAGGGACTGCTACACCGATGCCGATGCGCCGGGCGCCGATCCTTACGATTTTCCCGCCGGGGTCGCCTATGACAACGACAAGGCCATGCAGCGCTGGAACGTTCTCAACGACCTCATGGGCGTCTGGCTGATCGATGCACATGCCGGCCTTCAGTCCGCGTGGCGCCATCTCATCGCGCAGGGGTGCCCGCCCGATCGGGTCGCCGAGTTGTGCCGCCCGCCGGTTGCGGAGAAAGACCTGCAGGCCCTGGCCGCCACCTGGAAGGACGCGCGCCTCAAACAGGCGGCGATGCAGTCCTGGGCCCGCGCCGCACGCGACCGCTATCAACGCCTCAGTCAGTGAGTCCGGTTTGAATTTCCAGGAAGACCGTGATATAGGAAGGCGCTATGAAGACATCCCCATGGACGGCTGAACGAATCAAGGCGCTCAAGGGAACCACCAAGGTCGCCTGCCTGACCGCCTACGACTTCAACACCGCACGCTATGCGGATACCGCCGGCATGCACATGATCCTGGTGGGCGATTCCCTGGCCATGACGGTCCTGTGGTACCCCACCACCCTGCCTGTCACCATGGAACAGATGCTCCATCATACCGCGGCCGTCGTACGCGGTGTCACCTCCGCCATGGTCGTTGCCGACATGCCGTTCATGTCCTACCAGGTTTCCGCCGGGCAGGCGCTCGCCAACGCCGGCCGTTTCATCAAGGACGCCGGCGCGGCCGGGGTCAAACTCGAAGGCGGCGCCTTCCGCGCCGACACCATTCGCGCCCTCGTTCAGAACGGCATCCCCGTCCTGGGGCACATCGGGCTTACCCCGCAAAGCATCCGCCAGACCGGCGGCTACAAGGTGCAGGGCAAGAATGACGAGGACGCCGGGCGTCTGATCGCCGACGCCCAGGCGCTTCAGGAAGCCGGGGTCTTCTCAATCGTTGTCGAGTGTGTGCCCCCGGCGTTGGGCCAGGCCATCACCCGGGCTGTGACGGTTCCCACCATCGGCATCGGCGCCGGCCCGCACTGCGACGGCCAGATCCTGGTCTCGCACGATCTGCTGGGGCTTTCGGGGCAAACGGTGCCGCGGTTCGTGAAGCGTTACGCGGATCTGGGCGATCAGATGCTGAAAGCGTTTCAGGAGTACCGGCAGGACGTCGAGGATGGACGGTTTCCCGCCGAAGAACACGGCTACTGATATTGCAGGATTTCCAGCCAGCGTTCGCCCTTGGATCCCAGTTTCCACCGCCCGTCCTGACGTACAATCAAGCGGCAACCGTTTCTTCCCAAGACTTTCTCATCCACATCGAAAACCATGCGCCGCGCGCCGGCCAGCGCGCGAATCTCCTGTTCGGCCGCCTGTCGCCCCGCCAGGACCGTGCCGTTTTCCGAGCAGGATAAAACCCCCCATCCGCCTGCAAACCGCTCTCCCTTCCATAGCGACGGATACCGCCTGAAGTAGTCCGGCAACGTCGTCATCGACGTCAAGAGATTGAACGCCCGGGGAACCTTGCCGAGAAATTCCCCGAACTCAAAACGGGAGGAGTCGCGCTGGACGGCGAAAAACACCTGCGGATCCAACGCCTGCAAGTTCTGGCCGTTGAACTCGCCGTGATCGGGCGTGAGCCGCTGCGCGCGGAACCAGGCACCAAACCGGGAATTGAGGATCAGGCCGACCTCGAAATGCAAGTGGGACCGGGCGGCGGGAATAATGGTGGTCGGCGTATTTCCCATCAGGCCCAACACGGTTCCGGCGGTTATCTGCTGACCGGTTTGCAGGTCCGGCGCTACGGCAGCCAGATGGGCATACAGGGTATAGACTTGGCCCAATGGGTCGAAATGCGTGATCACGACATAGTTGCCGTAGTTGGAATTACCGGGCTGACGGTTGATATGAGCCACCGTGCCGTCGGCAATGACGTGAATGACATCCAGAGGTCGTCCCCTTGAATCACGCCTCATTGGGGCGATATCGTTGCCTTCATGAAACGAGGCCACCAGTCCCTTGCCCAGCCGCACCGTGCGGACCGAACCGTAAAGCGCCGACGTCACGTTGCCCGCCACCGTGGGTTGGAACACGCCGGGTACATCAGGATCGAGATCGTTTCTTTCGGTGGGAAAAACGATCCGTCGAAAGGCGGACTCCGGGGGCGGCGCTGGGGGCACCGTGCGAGCGGCAACGGGTGCCTCATTCCGACAGCCCACCCGGTCGTGCCCATACCACACGCCGAGCGCCAGCAACACCACGACGAACAACAAAACCCATAAACGCATGAAAACCCCTGCCTCATGGTTTGTTCCCGCACCCCACAGGGTGGGATTCATGAGTGGGCGGGGATAGTATCGACTCACCCGCGAAAGTCCATCCTCCATGGCGGGTTATAACCGGCGACATCGTCTGGCCTGAGAAGAGAAAGAAGGGGTCGGACGAAGTTGCTTAGGCTGCTTATTCTCTTCAGGGCCGGCGCGAGAGTGCGGCGTTTGCCTACGCGCCCGATTGGCTGGCCCACGATGAACACTTTGCCATAGAC
>JBAXWO010000372.1:0-3473 GCA_037128375.1 bacterium | reverse complement strand
CCACGTAGACCACCGTCAGAGGCACGCCGGCGGTCTTCCATTCGCCCTCGACGGACTTCCACAGACCCGAGCCGCCGTCCAGCGTGCCGACTACGACGAACATCGGCGTACCGCGCAAGGCCGCACTGTCCTTCGGTAGGTCCATCGCCCCGCCCCGCCGCCTGCCATCGCCGACCGCGTCGATCGGGTAGGCCGCATCGAGGATCAGGCCGCCCCATTCGCCCGGGGCGTTGGCCCACTGCACCAGCGCCATCTGCCCGCCAGCGCTGAAGCCCATCAGCACCGGTCGGGTAACGTCCACACCATCCAGCTTACTCAGGGCGACCATCGTCCTGCCGAGCCGCTGGGCGTCGGTGGACGACCAAAAGCGGAAGTCCTTGCCCTCGAAGACGACCATCCCCAGCCCGTGGCGGCGGAACATCGGCGCGAGGCCCTCGGCCACGTCGTTCATCGACCCGCCGGACGGGTGCAACCAGACCACCAGCCGCTGGGGACGTTTCGCCGTCGCGGTCTCGCTGAGGCGCACGCGGTATCGGAAGCCGCCGCCGACCTTGCCCTCGATGACGGTCTGCCCGGCCTGCGTCTTGCGGACGGGCGCCACGCCGGCCGACATCTTCTCCAGCAGGGCGATGAACCGATTGTCGTTTCGCAGGCGGGCGAGGTCCTCATCCTGCCGCGTGTGGTCGGCGTCGTCCCAGCCGAGTTCGACGGCCTTGGTCAAGTCGGCCGCCGCGGCCTCGAGATTCCCGAGCCGGGCGCGGGTGCAGGCCAGGTTGTAGTACGTCCCGGCGTCGTTGGGCTGGAGCTTGAGCAGGTCCTGGAGCTTGGGTTCCGCCTCGGCGTACTTGGCGTTCTGGAACGCCTCGGCCACCTCGCGTTGGAGTTGCATCCAGCGTTCCGCCCGCTCGCGCGGCGAGGGCTGATTGTCCTGGGCGGAGGCGATTCGGGGCGCCAACGCCGTCACAAGGACCACACCTGCGATCAGGCCAATCCACCGAACTCCCTCACGGGTCATGGGTTCTCTCCCTGGCCGCAACCTTGCGGCCCAACAACCGGTCGTCTGTGCTTGCCGAAGTGGCGCTGCCGCCACCGGGCTCTTGTCGTTCCTCGTCCTCGGCTGTTTCCGATTCCCTGGCCGCGCGGGCGCCCTTACAGGAAAATTTAATTAATAAGAAATCGCTTTTCGACACACCCCGGTCGGCCTCGGCCCGCACGGGCCGAAATCATGGCGGAACCGGTCTGACGCAACGATGTCATGGGAGGAAGCATGGCAGAAGCGGGGATAGGCGTCAATATCGCCAGTCGCCGAGGATCGAATGGGGGCGCATTCCACTTCCGTAGGGGTTTTTGCGTCTACCCTTGCGGGCATTGTTGTCTTTGATTATCTGGACCTTCGGCCCCCGCCTTTTGTCGCCGGCGCGAAGAACTCGATCACGCCCTGCCTGATGGATAGCTCGATCCATTTATCCATAAGGGAACGGAACTTCTTGTAAGCCGCGAGTCGGGCCATCATGTCCTCGATACAGCCGGCGCGCACGAACCTGCAGACTGGTTTGCCGCGATGCACGTAGGCTAGTTTGTAATAGGGTCCGTGTTTTTGCGGCTTCGTCGGATGCAGGCACCTGCAGGCCGGGTTTCCGCAGACCTGATACTGGCGCGAAACACTGCCCGGATGCATGGGCCCCAGTGTCAGAAGCTTCTGTTTGATCGTCTCGATTTCCCTTTCCAACCGTTCGGCCGATGGAGTAGTGTTCATGACGGCTATGATATATAGCATAGCCGTTATGTCAACAGGGAAAGTGAAGATAATTATGAGCGAAGAGGACGTGGCGAACTGGCTGTACGAGAAGGTGGCGGCAACCCTGGGAGGAGGTCACACCATGGGCGATATGGAGAAGGCGATTGATCGGCAGAGTCTGGAAGTCCGGCGGAAGGTTCTGGAGCGCTGCACCCAGGCCATCGCCCACCTCGAAGCCTTTGACTGTCCGAAGTGCAATCGCGCATTGAATGTCGTCGATCATCATCGCAAGCGCACTGTGGAGTCGTCTTTTGGAGAGGTCCGGTTTGTCCGCAGCTATGGGTGCTGTACCAGTTGCCAGGAACATTTCGCCCCGGCAGATAGCGCACTGGGCCTGCACGTACGCGCTCCGGCATCGCCGCGGGTCCATGAGATCTGCGCCCTGACGGTGTTGCGCGCGCCAGCGGGGGAGGCCGAAAAGGATGTCTGGCGTCTGCACGGTCTCACCCTGGGTGCCTCGACCCTGCATCGTGAAGCACGCCGGCAAGGGGAACGCGCACTGCAGATCAGGGATGCGGAGGAACAACTGACGCAGAGCCTGAAAGGCATTGCAGAACTCGCGGCCAGGGCTCCGACACTTCCCAAGCACACCACCTTGGTTCTGGAAATCGATGCCTGGAATATTCGGGAACGTGACAACTGGCGTAAGACACAGGCCATTCTGAAGGCAGGCGGAGAACTCGGGCGGTGGCACTGGGTTTATACGGGGACGGTTTTTCGGTTGGACCAGCGGGGCACAACCGAGTCAGGCCGACCGGTCATTGCGGATCGGGGCTTTATTGCGACCCGCAAGGGCATCGACAGTTTTCAGCGACAGTTGTACGCCGAGGCGCTCCAACGCGGTTTACTCGCTGCCGAGACGGTGCTCGTTCTCGCGGACGGGGCCATCTGGATATGGAATCTGGCTGATGATCGGTTCAAAGGCGCCACGCAACGGGTGGATCTGCATCATGTTCAGGAACACCTCTGGGATCTGGCCGCCGAACTGCACGGGAAAGGTACGCCAGAGGCTCAAGCCTGGGTCCGTCCCTACCTTCAGTGGTTGGAAAAGCGCACCGACGGCGCGCTCGATGTGATCCATAGTCTCGAGGAGTTGCACAAGAACATCGCCGAGTTCTCAAAGAAGGAGCGAGAGGCCATTGCCAAGGAATTGACGTATTTCGAGGGGCACAAGAATAGGATGGATTACAAGACCGGCAAGGCCCTTGGACAACCCGTGGGCTCCGGTGCGATTGAGTCCACCTGTTCCCAGTACCAGCGCCGGTTCAAACTTACAGGTCAGTTCTGGAGCCTGGCGGGCGATGAGGCCTTCCTCGCGTTGGCGACACTTCACCGCAATAGTCGCTGGGAACGGCTTTTCCCGCATGATGCAAGATAGCCGCAGTGGATGTCGCAGAGCAGACCGCACCGTCAAAACCCCTACGGAGGTGACTTGCGCCCATCGAATGGATGGCGGCGGGCTCGCATCCGGGTGCAATGGTAGGAGACGGCGAGTCCCGCCTGCCCAAACCCGTAAGGGCCGTGCAATTAAACGACCGATTCCGTGAACATCTGCTGTTTACTGAATAACTCTCTCTCGCAAAGCGTATTCCATCGAAGGTAGACCGTTTGATTTAAAGACGGCTCCTGCGCACAATCTGTGGGTGAGAATGGATGAAGTGAGGGGTGGTGAAGT
>JBAXWO010000371.1:0-3475 GCA_037128375.1 bacterium | reverse complement strand
TGAACCCAGAACCCTGAAACCTCTGCTCGAAAAGACCTTTTCGAGCAGGGTCTAGTTATTCGGGTAGTCAGCCCCGCCTTTGTCAAGAAGCGCGGCGAACACGTCGTCCGGAACGGAGTGCTTCTTCTTTAGTGCTTGGATCTGCGCATAGGCATCGGAGTTCCATTGCAGGATATTCCGCTGCTGCATGTAGTCGTTTGGGTATTCAGTTTGAGCCCGATCGAGAAGCGTTGCGAACACGTCGTCCGGAACGGAGTGCTTCTTCTTTAGTGCTTGGATCTGCGCATAGGCATCGGAGTTCCATTGCAGGATATTCCGCTGCTGCATGTAGTCGTTTGGGTATTCAGTTTGAGCCCGATCGAGAAGCGTTGCGAACACGTCATCCGGAACGGAGTGCTTCTTCTTTAGTGCTTGGATCTGCGCATAGGCGTCCGACTGCCACTGGACGTGGTTTTTCTGCTCCATCTTGTTGTTTGGGAAGTCCGTTTCGGCCCGCCCTGCAATCGCGGCGCGGATCTCCTGTGGGATCCCACTACCTCCAGACGTATTCCCCGATTTTGCAAGCGAGTTCGGGGAAGGAGACGACTTTGTTTCTGGCTTCTTCTCAGTCAACGGGGAGGGCTTCCCTGTCGGTGATTCGGCCTTCGGCAACTTCGCCTGGAAATCAGCAAGTGCTAACTCAGCCGAGCTCTTCACCTCCCCTGCTGCCTTGACTTCATCGAGTTTGTCCGCAGTCATGAACTGTCGGATCTGTGCTTCAAGTGCCGGGATATATTGCTTCAACAGGTTGGCCATCTTGGTATTCCTGTTTGCCTCGATCCTGCTGAGCGGGGCATCCAAGGCGGGCAACTTGCCGACGAGATTTGTTCTGTCCGAGCCTTCGGGCAGAACCTGCTTTTCGGCAATGAATCTCTGTTCGGATTTCAGGAGGAGATAGCCATCCACGTCCGCCTTTTGTTGAAGTTGCTTGCCCACCGTTACGAGAACATTGCTGTAGGCCGCGAGAGCTTCGGCGTCGATCTTCTGCCGCATTGCCTCGTATCGGGTCTGGAGACTATCCACCACATTCGTCGGCTGGGCGAATGACGCCCAGGGGATGACAAGAAGCGCGGCAATCAAGCAAGCTGACATACGGCAGGATCGCAGATAGGTCATAGCACCACCCCTTCTTCTTGCTCAGTACGTGGAACCTTGGTGTTCCGGCATGTGACGGCATACTATGACTGTGGGGTGAGGCGTGCAATAGGAAATTGGGAATGCAGAGCAACGGAGCGTTTCTCAGGCAAGTGAAAGGTGCAGTCCACATAACTGGCGATTGAACCTTCCCACACGTTGTTTGGAGCAGACCCTGCTGCGGGGGCCTAGAGCGCGGCGGCGGGAGCGAGTGATGGCGGAATGAGGGGGAGCCAATGTACGACCGTAACCACCTTTTCGTTAAATACTAAATACAGGGCTGCCCCAATCACCCGAGAGCGCAACTCCAACCAAGAAAGCGATGGGAAGAGATGAGAATTGAAGAAGAACATCAGGATGTGCTGCAGAATATTGAATTTGCCGTGTCCGCCCTGTACAGGCGCAACCCCGAGATGACAGACTATGCAGTCCTGCGAACCTATGAGGCGCTGGTTCGGGCGTATGCGGCCGAAGTCACGGGCCGAACGGTACAACCCGTCGATATTGCAGGCGTCGAAGCGGATCTATTGCGGAATGTCAGGGCGGTGTGCGAGTGGCGTTTGGGGCGACAGCAGATGCCCGTCACACGGGACGAGGCCCCCGAATGCGATCCGATCGACGTTCCCACGCTGGTGCTCTGCCTGAAGCGCCTCGTGAAATCGGTTCAAAAGTGGAACAAACATGGCGGCCGACAGGGTTACTTGACGTACATGACCCAGTTCGTCATGTGACTGCCCCACAGTGCGGGCGATGGGGGCGCAACCGGCATCCTCCTCACCCGCAGTACGCGCAAACGCCCACCCGGGGCGAGTTGACGATGGGCAGACGCATCCCCTCCTCCATCTTGGCAAGGCCGCACGCTTCGCAGAAACACCGCTCCCGATTAAGCCCATTCCAGCCAATCTCCAGCATGGTTGCCGGTTGCTTGCACGCGACGCACTGGACCTCCGGCGGCGCGTTCCGCGCGAGGAGACGAACCACGGCCCCGACGAATATGGTCTCGTGCGTGCCGAGCGAGCGCAGCACAAGATCGGTCGTCGAACCGTAGTCATATTCGTGAGTGAATTTGGAGCCAGGCGGAACCGTTTTGTAGAGCTTGGTCTCCATGGACTTCTCGCGCCGGCCTGAGAACGAGTCATGGTACGGTTCATAGGCATACCGGTGGCCGTTGATCGTAAAACAACTCAGGTGATGACAGCATTCCAGCCAGGTTTTCCTCAGGAACCCGTCCAGATCGTAGAGCGTCCGGGCACTCGCGATCTCGATATGCATCCAGTACTCGGGATTGTACTTCCCCTCGACGCGCAGGTGCAGTGCCTTGACCCGCTGACCAGCCTCATACGGCCGCGCCTTCAGGCACGCCGTCACATGCCGGGAGGCCTGAGCCTTCGGCACAGATGCGTGGCAGAGGAAACATTCGCCGGTCATCGGATCTCTTGTTGTCTTCATGTCTTGTGACTCCTCGGGTTGATCGTCGCCGTCCGGCGTGACAGTTCCGGCATCCGTGTCGTCGGTGCCCGCGACACTCGCCTCGATGGCCTCGCGGAACATCCGGTAGTGCCGCTTCACGCGCTCGACATAGGTCGCATCGTTCAGAAGCACGCGCTCGAAAAGATCCAGAAGAGGTGGGGCCAGTTCGGTTCCGGGACTCAGGAGGTTCAGGCTGGGGCCGATCAGCTCGCGGGCATCAGACTTGTCGCCATGCCTGATCCATCGTTCGTAGAAAGCCAGATCCTCCCACCCCCACGCGATCACGGCCTCCGGCCCCTCGCGAAACGAGGCATCGACGCAGAAGAACGCCCGCCGGCAGTCACACCCCGGCTCGTCGCAGAACATCTCCTTGAACGCATAGCCGCCCGCGGGCAACCCATTCTGGTCCGTCGGCAAAAAGACGCTCCGCGTCTCCCGCTCGGCGACTTCCGGATAAAGATCGTGAAACAAGCGAAACGGCATAATGGCTCCTTGTCTGCCCCTCTTGCTACGGCACCGGATGCTAACACCACCCGCGTTTCTGATTTCTGGGTTTGACAGAGGAGATTCCAGCAGGGCTACGAACCTGCTGCCCTTGCTTTTTCACATCCTCCGGCGGGTGCTGCAGCCCCCACTGTACGTCTATTCCATTCCTGACCCCGGCGTCGCCCGCTGATTCCATGCCGCCCGTGCCTCGATGGCAGATGGAGTCAGAGGGCCTATGGCGCTGCAATCGCCGCAGACAACGAACCACTCTTCCTCTTTGATCAGTGGCAGCGTCGTCTCGGCGAGTTCTTCCGCCTCCACGTCCGGGACCTCGTTCACCATCTTG
>JBAXWO010000370.1:0-3480 GCA_037128375.1 bacterium | reverse complement strand
TTCCATTTCGAATACATCTGCCGGATCGCTTCCATATCCGCATTGAAGTCCGGCACCTGCTCGGGCGGAATGCAAGGAGGAACCACCCACGCGAAATTCTCTTCCGACACATATCGCTGACTCTTCTGGGATACCGCCATCAGCCGGTGCCTGACCAACTGGTGCGTCATGGCGCGGGAGACATCGGCCAGTTGAAAGGTCGCGTAGACGTGCTCAAATGGGGATTCATGCCCCATGGCAATGAGTTTGGGCAGGAGTTGACCGATCTTTTCCGGCATCATCCTGTCGCCGCTCTGATAGCACGTTCGGGCGGCAATCTCGATCACACGTTCCGGATCGGGAGTGATGGACAATAGCTCTACTTTCATAGGGTTCACGCGTTCAGCCTGATGGGCAGTACAGGGCTTGCGTCTATACCATTGGAAACACGGAATAGCTTGGCATTCACGGCACGGCAATTATTATGGCACTCAAAATCAGAAAGACAAGCAAATGGTGGTACCGCGGTATTCCGAAAGGGGGGGGATTGGATCAGAACGTCCCGCCCATGGCGAAGGAGACCTGCCAGTTGTTGTCGTCGAAGCTGTACGTCGTACCGGCGCCGATGGGGAGTGGAAAGCGCCAGAAACGGTAGGCAAGATTTAGACCCACGCCTTCCTTCTCGCCTTCCTGGTCACCGGCCCGGCAGATGGCATAGTCGGCGAAAATCTCGGTATTCAGCGTACCGACCATGTTGCGAAAGAAAGGTCTGGAGTAGACGGTGGTTGCCGCCGCCAGTGTGTCGCCGCGAAACTCCCGGGCATAGACGCCCGTGAGGAGACCCCGCTGGCCGGTAGATAGTTTCTGACTGGGCGGCAGATCGTCTCCGGCGCCGCCCTTGAGCGCGATGGACCATAGGCTGCGGTCCCGGAAGAGAGTTGCCTGGCTCGCGGTCAGCATGGATTTCGTGAAATCCGCGTCAGACGCCAGCCAATCCTCACCTCTTTCAATCCCGAGTTCGAGATTCCGAGCCGTCTCGATCGCCGGCAGGGGTTTCAGGCCGTCCTTCACGCCAGCCATGCCCAGGCCGAAAACACGACCGAACGCACCAAAGGATCCGCCCTGTGCCGCAGGATCGAGACGGCCCTTCTTACCCAGGGTCAGCAACAACGTCCAGGAATTGATGTCTCCGGCATCATTGGGCTCCGTCAGCAGCGCATCGCTGTAGCCGACGGAGGAGTGGTTGATCCCGACTGTAGCCCGTAGCCAGGAAGCGACCTGTCCGCCTGCTGCGACGTAGACCTTACCGACGCCCTTCGTGTACCGGTTTGTGATCGCGCCGAAATCCTCAGGCTCTTCGCTGGTCATGGCGTCGTCAAACTGCTTCGAGTTATAGCCGCCGTCGGCATACTGGTACTCCTCCAATTCCGTGCCCTGGAAGCCACCCATGGCGAACATATGTGGCATAAATAAGCTGGCCATGGCCGACGAACGTCCTTCAGAGTGGGACACGAAGGTCATGATGCCTTCGGATTGCCGGAAATAGTTGCGCTCCATCAACATCAGGGCCGTGTATGTCTCTCCGCCGCGGCTGCCAAACATCGGCATCGGCAGCAGGAACCAGCCGTCGTTAGCCTTCACTGTGACCTTGTATCCATCGAGCGCCTTGTCCCACTCCGACTCGATCTCCAGCGACTTGAGCAAGCCCAGTTCGTGCAGGTTCTTCTTGGATTCCTCCACCTTGCCGGCCGTGAGATCTTCGCCCTCCTTGAAGGTGAGTTCCTTTCGAATGACGCTTGGATCTGCACGCTTGACGACAATGTCAATCTTCCTGATAACTCCCTTGCGCAGGGGAGGCATCTCCTCAGCGGCGCAAAGACGGAACGAAAGAATGGACACGGCAAGCGATACGACGACGATTCCCAAAGAACGCGTCCGGGCAGGCGGGGAGGAAAAGTACATGGGGCAGGAACTTACTCCAAAAGAACTGGCTATTTCCAACTTTTTTTGAGGCATGACTAAAATGATCTCACTTTGGATAGGTCTTCTTGTCGGCGCTCTCATCGCATGCGCGTTGCTGGTGAAATTCATGGCGGGCACACCCGGGGTAACCAGTGCCGACATAAAGGAAAAGATCAGGCAAGGCGCCACGACCCTTGATGTCCGCACCCCAGCCGAATACCAATCAGGGCATTACACCGGAGCGAAGAACATCCCCTTGCAGGACTTGCAGGACCGGCTTGCTGAAATTGGAGACAAGAACAAGGCCGTCGTGATCTATTGCGCGTCCGGGATGAGAAGCGCCAAAGCCGCCAGGATCCTGACCGCCGCTGGTTTCACGGATGTGACCAATGCCGGAGGTTTGAGCAACCTGAAGCCGTAGAAGGTTCCCAGCACGGGACCACCCCGAAAATGTGACACCCCTTGGCCAGAAGGGGCAGTGCCGAACCGGCCAAGGGGTCATGGATAGAGAGTTTTTCCCCTGGCACCTTTGGTGCCCCCCCCTCGCTCCATTAATATGATCGCATATTTCGCAGGAAGTGGGTGTCAAAAGACGGTCAATAAAACGCAAAGGAAATGTCACGGAAAAGCCGCCTCGACTGACCGGACGGCCCGCGTTGCATCCATTCGGTCAGCAGTGCTGATCCCCTCAGGGAACCGGAATCCAGGCACCTTACGGGCGGGACCGGACTTCAGAATTACAAAGGTACATTGCATTCCCCGGGAAATATGCAATATTGAATCCCGACAAGGGCGTGCCATGCAGGTCCGCCCAAAGTAAACCTCATAGGAGTTCATCGAATGGCAAAAGCATTAACGAAGAGTCAGATCGTGGCGGGCGTGGCGGAATCAACGGGTCTTACCAAGAAGCAGGCCGTCCTGGCAATCGAGACACTGGCAACCCTGGCCTACAAGGGCGCCAAAAACGGCTTCACGCTTCCCGGCTTGGGAAAACTGGTGTTGGTGAACCGCAAGGCGCGCATGGGCCGCAACCCCGCCACCGGCGAGACCATCAAGATCAAGGCCAAGCGCGTGGTCAAGTTCCGCGTTGCCAAGGCCTGCAAGGATGCAATCCTGGGCTGATAACGTCTCTGCCTCGAAGCAAGGCCGCCGCCGCAAGGTTGCGGCCTTTTTTCATCTCAGCTAACAGTCGCCCCTCCGTCCCGCATTGCCCGTCCGCCCGCGTCCAAGTCTTGTTCCTCATCCTCGCGAGGGGCTTGACCAGCATAGTTGCATTTCCTGCGCTGTTCTTCTGTGACCCCGACATGCCCCTCGGCGCCCGCAAGGTCATCTGGTCGCATCCTGCTTTTGCCGACCGATGCATCTTCGTCCGCAGAAACGGCGAACTGGTCGCCTTTTCCCTTGCCGCGACGAGAAGCCAGACGCCCTGAGGCCAAACAGTCCACCCTCTACGGCTTCCGCACCGTCACTATTCATAACATCGTAAGTCCACAACAGCCTCGGAGCGGCGCGGCTTCCCGCGCCGGCCGGAACGCGAAG
>JBAXWO010000037.1:0-11727 GCA_037128375.1 bacterium | reverse complement strand
ATGAGCATATCACCCTGATGCAGGCTACCCCGGCCACTTGGCGCTTGCTGTTGGCGGCTGGTTGGGCTGGCGCGCCGCAGCTCAAAATTCTCTGTGGCGGCGAGGCCCTGCCCGCAAGTCTGGGCGAGGTACTGCTGGGCCGCTGCGCTAGTCTGTGGAATATGTACGGACCGACTGAAACCACCGTTTGGTCCACCTTGCGGCGGGTAGACCCCGACGACACTGCCAGGGCTACTGTGCCGATCGGCCACCCCATCGGCAACACGCGCATCTACATCCTGGACGCCCTGCAACAGCCACAGCCCATTGGTGTCAGCGGCGAACTGTTCATTGCCGGCGAGGGTGTGGCTGAAGGTTATCTGGGCCGCCCGGATCTGACCGCCGAACGTTTCCTGGTCGATCCCTTTATGTTGGGTGGGCGCATGTATTGGACGGGTGATCGTGCCCGCTACCTGGCTGACGGTCGCATCGAGTTTCTTGGTCGTGGCGATCAGCAAATCAAGGTGCGCGGTTACCGCGTCGAATTGGGTGAGATTGAGCATGTGCTGGCACAACAGCCGGGAGTAACTGTGTGTGCCATTGGTTTGGACCAGAATTCCCAGGGCGAGGCCCGTCTGGTAGCCTATTACGTCGGTGCACAGGCCGATCGCCAAATGCTACGCCAGGCACTGCGCGACGTGTTACCCGATTACATGGTACCCAGCCTGTTCGTTGCCTTGGAACAGTTACCGCTGACGCCCAACGGCAAGATTGATCGCAAGGCTTTGCGTGTGCCTGATGACGCACTCCGTGTAGATGTAAATGAACGGGTGTTGTCACGCGATGCTACCGAACTGGCGTTGAGCCGTGTCTGGGAAGAAGTGCTGCATGTGGCGCCCATCGGCATCCATGACAACTTTTTCGATCTAGGCGGGCATTCGCTGGTGGCCGTTCGGTTGATGGCACGGGTGGCACAACAGTTTGGCCGGACGCTGCCTCTGGCAAGCCTGTTCCAGGCCGCCAGTGTTGCTGCCATGGCGCGACTGCTGCGCGACCCCAACGCGCCCTACACCGGATCGTCCTTGGTGACGGTACGGCAAGGGCCGATGGAGCAGTCTTTATACTGCGTCGCTGGTGCCGGTGGCAACGTTGTGTATCTCAACGAATTGGCGGCTGCATGGGCGCCGCATGGTGCCTTTTTCGCGTTGCAACCGCCAGGACTGGACGGGCATACGCCGATTCTGGAGTCAGTCGAGGAACTGGCTGCGCATTACATAAAGACGATTGTCAACGAACAAGGTGAGGCTCCAAGACGCTTGGCCGGACATTCGTTTGGCGGACTGGTTGCCTTCGAAATGGCTCGACAACTGATCGCTGCCGACGAACCGGTTGAAGCGCTCATCCTGCTGGACACGCCGGCACCACAATATTTTGAACCAACCGGGCGTGACTGGAGCGATGCACAGTGGCTGGCGCAGGTATCGCAGATTGCCAGCCATATGTATGGTGTCGAGACTGGTTTCCATGTAGAAGAACTGTCCACGCTGCCTGCTGCGCAACAGTTTGCCTGCGTGCATGCACGCCTGATCGCCACCGGCGTGTTGCCCGAAGGAACACCACTGGAGTTTTTCCGCGGCTTCGTCGATGTCTACAAGGCCCATTTGCGCGCACGCTACGAAGTATCTGTAACAAATCCCATACCTGATTTCCCGCGCACGCTGTTGCTGCGTTCGGCCAATGAACAACCGGAGCACCTGGTTGCAGCAACAGCGCAGCCCGTGCGCGCCAGTGACGACTTTGGCTGGAATCCTTACCTGCCAGAACCGGTTCGTTCTGTCGTGGTACCTGGTGACCATCTAACCATGTTGCATACCCCAGCCACAACTGCAGTGGCAGCAGCAATCACGGACTTTTTGCTGGCAGGTAGAATGCACCCGACTTGAGCGAGCCACACCCATGCCAACCGAACCAGTCATAAAGCGGGTCATCGCATTCATTGACGGCCAGAATCTCTACCATGCAGTGAAGGAGGCGTTTGGCTACACAAGGGATTTCGATGATGAATGGCGGAGAGGGTGGGATTTGAACCCACGGTGCCCTTTAGGAGCACACAGCATTTCCAGTGCTGCGCCTTAGACCACTCGGCCACCTCTCCCCTTGATCAAGCAGGCGGGCACCATACGAAAAGGGAGAGCACCGTGACAAGTCGTTATTGATTCAATCGCCTAAATCTCGGGTAGCAAATGGGCATTCGCCAGATCAAGTCGCCGCTCGCACCCGCTCAACGTCACCCGACCAAAGGGCTTGCTCGGCCCCATCGGCGCTCAGGATTTTCAATCGTCCCTCGTGATCCACGCCACGGTATTCACCGTCAATTTGGCCCGCCGCCACCGTCACGCGAATGAACTGCCCTCTTAGCCAATCGTTCTGCCGCCATGCGTCCCACAACGGCCCCGTTCCCTCCCGCACGACCTGCTCGAACCTGGCTGCCAGACTCGATAATAGCTGCTTAAACACGAGTCCCAGGTCGAATTCACGGTCAAGCGCCTCCTGCATGGAGGTGGCCGGACGGTCAAGCCGGGCCGCCTCCAACTCTGCGGCGGTCATGTTGACGTTCAGCCCCAGCCCCAGCACGTACAACTGGGGAGACGGACTGCTCTCCACCAGCAAGCCCGCTACTTTGCGATCATTGACCATCACGTCATTGGGCCATTTCAAACAAACATGCGGAACGCCCATGCCCCGCAGGCTCTCCCCTACCGCCCAGGCGGCAAGTTGACCCAGATTTGGGGCCAGGGAAAGAAACTCGGGAGCAACGACGACCAGCGAAAACGTCAGGCATCTTCCTGGCGCCGCGATCCAGGTCCGGCCCATCCTGCCCCGGCCCGCCGTCTGAGCATGGGCCCAGATGACGTCACCATGCTGAAGTTTTTCGGCGTGTTCCATGGCCCAGGTGTTGGTGGAGGGCAGTTCGTCGAACCGCCATACCCGCCCGCCCCACAACCCGGTCAATCCCGCTCCAGCCTGATCTGTCATGGGATTGAGCCTATTGATCGCTTCAGAATTGTCACGACATCTTTATAGTGCCGGACAGCGCAGACCGAGAGTCTCCGCCCTGGCCCTACCCCGCGTCGGGCCACCGCAGGCTACCTGTAGCCGACCTCGTCCCGAGGTCGGTTGAAGAGGTGCTGCGCAGAGTCTGCCCTACCGCCACAAACCGCGGATGCGCCCGAAAAAAAGCCTTTCTGACAACTCAACTTGACAAATGGCCCTGAAATGGCCTGAATAGGCCGCCTTTGGGTGGGCGACCCGCCCGTCCAGCGCAAGAAAGGGATGAAGACCATGGCAAACAAAGAGGCAAACGTCGGCACCAAGGGATGGGTCTCGTATCGCCCCGAAATCAAGGTGATGGATGTCACGATCCGGGATGGCGGCCTGATGAACAATCATCAGTTCACCCCGGACTTGGTCAGGGCGGTGTACCGCACGGCTTGCGATGCCGGCATTGATTACGTCGAGCTTGGTTATAAAAGCTCCAATAAAGTGTTTTCCCCTTCCGAACATGGGCCCTGGAAATTCTGCGAGGAAGAAGTTCTGCGCGACGTGATCGGCGACAAGAATCCGGCCGTCAAACTGAGCGTCATGGCGGATGCGGACCGGTGCGACTACCACCGCGATATTCTGCCCCGTGAGAAAAGCGTCCTGGACATGATCCGCGTGGCAACCTACATCCACCAGATTCCGACCGCCGTCGAAATGATTAAGGACGCACACGGGAAGGGGTACGAGACCTGCATCAACCTTATGGCGGTTTCAACCGTGCAGGAAAGCGAGTTGGACGGCGCACTGGAAGTCCTGGCACAAACGGAGGTGGATGTCCTGTATCTGGTCGACAGTTTCGGAACCATGTACAGCGAGGAAGTCCGCGCGCTGATGGAGAAGTTCAGGCGCGTGGCCGATGCCGCCGGCAAACAGGTGGGCATCCACACCCACAATAACTGCCAGCTGGCCTACGCCAACACCATCGAAGCGATCATCTGCGGCGCCAATTACCTCGACGCCAGCCTGGCCGGACTGGGCCGCGGCGCCGGTAATTGCCAGATGGAACTGCTGCTCGGATTCCTCCATAACCCCAAATACCGCCTGCGCCCGGTTCTGCAGTGTATCCGCGATCATATCGAGCCGTTACGCAAGGATTTCTTCTGGGGCTACAGCATTCCCTACATGATTACCGGCATGCTTAACCAACACCCCCGCGACGCCATCAAGTTCATGGAAAGCGGAAAATGCGAGGATATCGTCAAGTTCTACGACGATATGTGCGAGGAAGAATAACTGGAACCGCACCACGAGCATTTCATGCAGCTTGCGCTGCGCGAGGCAAGCCTGTCGGCCGACCGCGATGAGGTGCCGGTCGGCGCCATCATCGTCCGGCGGGGCGTCATCATCGGTCGCGCCCACAACCAGACCGAACTTCTCAAGGATCCCACCGCCCATGCGGAGATGATCGCCATCACCCAGGCGGCCTCCTCCATCGGAGACTGGCGCCTGACGGAAACGACACTCTACGTCACGAAGGAGCCCTGCCCCATGTGCGCGGGGGCCATCGTCCTGGGCCGGATTCCTGAGGTGGTGTTCGGCGTGACCGATCCATTACGCGGCGGAGCGGTCTCCGTATTCAATATTCTCAACCACCCCCAACTCAACCACCGTCCGACGGTGATTTCGGGAATTCTCGAGGATCCTTGCCGGGCCATGCTTCAAGCCTTCTTCCGCAAGAAACGCTCGGCTCTCAAGCGACGGATCGCCCCCCTCGACTGAGACTTGCCAGTCCGCCGCCCGCCAGCCCCATCGCGACAGCGTAAACGAACATCAGCTCGGTATCCCCGAAGTTGTACTCGACCAGTCCATTCAGTAACAACCCACCCAGCACCAGCAACACCGAGGTCGCCACGACGCGTTCGCTGGACGGGCCCGCCCGGGTCAGTCTGACCCACTGGATCCCATCAGCCAGCGCCTTGCCCATCCAGACCAGGTACAGCCCCAACCCCAGCCAGCCCGTTTCCACAAGCACCTGGGCCCAGTTGGCATGCAGATGATTGCGGTTCGCTTCCACCTTCCGGCAGGCATACCGCATCATACGATTGGTCAGGCATCCATACCCGACTCCCTCCGGGCGCTCATGGATCAGGAAGGGGGCCACGCGACACCACATCGTCAGTCGCCCGCCGCTGTCCCGGTTCAACTCCTTTTTCAATTGTCCCATCCGAGTTTGAACGGGCGGCAGGGAAAAGAAGGCGACGGTGATCAGGGCCATCAGCAGCCAGACGCGCCAGCGAAAATTCGCCAGAAGGACGATCCCCACCAATAACAGGGTACAAAACCAGGACCCGCGTTTGAACCCTATCAGGAGGCCGGCGCCCAGGGTTGCCAACAGGCCAACCTGCCAGCCGGCCGGCCGTCGCCCTTCTTTTAACGGGGTCACGATCAGCACCACGCCGACGACGATCCCCAACATCAGCATCTGTCCATCGGTCATGGAGCCCTTATCGATGAGGGCCGTCAGGTAGTCGGGGAGCGGGTTACGCCAGGCCCGAATGGGATTGCCGATCAGGTCTTTCAACGCCAGCACGGTGCAGCCGGACAAGAATGCCCATAACATCTTTTCGGCCCTGCCAGACCGGCAGGCCAGCGAGGCGGTGACGGGAATCAGCATAAACCAGAGCAATTTCCCCGTACGTCCCCACAACCCGCACACCCCACCGCCTTTCCACGACGTCACCACGGCCACCACGGTGAAAGCGGCACTCAACCAAACTAGGGTGGGAACCCGGGGAGTGATCCGCCCCCTGGCGATGCCGATCAGGAACAGCAGGAAGGCGAGCCCCGCAAATAACTGGCCAAGAGCGATCGAAAAGGCGATGGAAGACACCGTCGCCAACAGTGCCCCAAAGGCCCACTGTTCGAGCGTAGTGTCCCGCCAAAAACGGATTGAAACGGCACGCATAGGTGAGCGAAACTTAGTGCAAGCCTCCAAAGGATGCAATACCCTTTGCGCGCGAGGAAAGGGCGCGTGTAAAGATCAAGCATTTCGAACCATACGGGCATGAAATCGACATACTGGGCGTACATCCTGCCGGCAACGATTCTACTCGCCATCACTCTTCCCCACCTCGATCAGGGCGATTTCCGCACCGATACCGGCCGGTACGCCGCGGTTGGCCTGCAGGCATGGCGGGACCCCTCGCTTTTTTGGACGCCACACCTGCAGCCCGATGTCCCCTACTTCAACAAGCCGCCGCTGGTCTTCTGGATCCACGGCCTGGTTTTGCACCTCTGCGGAGTCAGCCTGATCGCCGCCCGCCTGCCTTCCATCCTGGCCGCGCTGGGGTGTGTGCTGGGCACCGTCGCCATCGTTAAGCGCCTGATGGGCCGCGCGACGGCGCTGGCAACCGGTATCGTGCTGGCCCTCACCTACGAGTTCTTTCGCCGGACGCGTGAGATTTCCCTGGATATGTGGCAGCTCTGTTTGATGCTGGCGACGTTGTGGATCGTCATGGAATCCTGGCGGCGGCGGACACTCGAGGTATGGGTCGCCGGCATACCGCTCGGGTTGGCCCTGCTGTGCAAACCTCTGATGGCTTTCCTGGTGGTCCCGTACCTGATCCTGGTAATGGGCCGGACCGGTCGGCGCCGGCATTTGGCGGGGCTCGTAATCGTCGCCCTGCTGGTCGCCGCCCCGTGGCATATTTCCATGTGGTACCTCCACGGAGCCGGGTTCACCTCGTCGTATTTCGGACATGAGGTGGTTAATCGCGTCATGGGACACATCAATCGAGCGCCCTTCTGGTACTATTTTTTCGAGATCGGGCGCACCTACTGGCCTTGGATGATCCCTGCACTGGCTGGCGCATGGCTCCTTGTTAGAGGTCGGTGTTCGCAGCGGGGGAAGACAGGCCTGACCCTCGTCGGAGCCTGGTTGGCCCTATGGTTTCTGGCGCTGACCCTCTTTCCCGACAAGCGGCCCCGCTATGAACTGCCCCTCTACCCGGCACTGGCGGTCTTTGCAGGGGCTGCCCTTGCCCGACTGCCGTGGAAAGGGTTGCATCGTTTGCACCGCGGCAGAGCCCCCCTGGTCATGGCCGGATTAATCGCCGCCGCCGGGATTCTCGCCGCCGTCCTCCCCCTGCGTGTTCACGCGCCGCCCGACCCCCACCTGAACGCCTTGATGGAATGGGTTCGGTCGGCGGGAGCTGAACCCATCTACTCGGCGGCCCTCTCAACCAATGATGAAGGCTTGTTCTTTCTGAAAACCGGTCACTGGCCCCGCTCCATACCCCGGAACGACGGCCCGACCGTCGCTGCCCTGCCGGAAGGAGTCCGACTGGTATACTCCGCCGAAATTCCCCGCCGCCCCGGGGCCAATGAGGACACCATTTTCACATCAGGACCCATCACCGTCACCCGCCTTGGCAAAGGTGGATGGCAGCCGAACTTGGAGTGACGCATGTTGATTGCATTAGTCAGGGGGATATCCGGCCTATTTAGCGCGCTTCCCCTAAATGCGGCCCGCGCCGTTGGCCGGCGTCTGGGCTGGATCTACGGTTATGTCATCCGCTATCACCGCCGGGACGCGACGGAGGCCCTGCGCCGCAGTCTGCCCGAAACAACCGAGGCAGAGCGCCGGCAGATCCTGAAACGGATGTACCTCAATCTGGGCATGAATCTGGTCGAGGAACTGCGCATGGGGCGGATGACCGATGAGGAGTTGTATGACTATGTGGTGTGGGATGGCGAGGCGCATATCCGCGAGGTCCTGAAGGAGGGCAAGGGCGTGATCGTCCTCACCGCTCACATGGGGAACTGGTGCTACCTCTTCAGTTCCCCGCTCCGATACAATGTCCACGCCACAATCATTACGAAAAAAATCCGGAACAACACCGTGAATAGGTACTGGACGGAATCCCGTAAGCGCCCCTGGCTGAACTTCGTTCCGGCGCATCATTCCTATCGCCAGTGCCTGGCCTCGTTGCGGAAGAATGAACTCGTGGGCTTCATTCTCGATCAGAACATGACCCGGGAGGAGGGCCTCTTTGTGGATTTCTTCGGCAAACCCGCCTGCACCAGTCCGGGACTGGCCTTCATGTCGGCCCAGTCAGGAGCCGCCGTGGTCCCCATGTTCCTGCTGCGTCAGCCCAACGGCCGGCATCTTGGAAAGATCTTCCCCCCGATTCCACCTCCGCCAGACCGCAAGCCGGAGACGATCCTCGCCTACACCCAACTCTACACAAAAGTCATCGAGGATAGGGTGCGCCAGGTTCCGGACCAATGGATCTGGATCCATCGCCGATGGCGCACCCAACCGGCTGCGCCGAAACAAACCTGAACGGGTTTCGTCGCCTGTTTCAGCAGTCGGCGTAGAATGGGTAGCGCGAGAGATCCGCTCCAGGCTTGCGCCGTTTCCAGCGTTTGTAGGTCCATAACCACTGGGACGGGTTGCGACGGATTTCGGCTTCCAGAAACCCGGTGATCTTCGCGGTGATCTCGGCCACTGAAAGGCCTTCCAACTCCGCCGGTGTCAAGGACTCACGCGCATAACACCGGTAGGTGCCATCTCCTTCATTCCGACAATAGGCCATGAATATCGGCACCTTCATTTTCTGGGCCAACCCCGCCGCCGCGCTGGCGATGGGGACCGGCACTCCGAAGAAATCCACAAACACGCCGCCATCCGACACACGGGTATCCTGATCCAACAGCAAACCCACCGTGCCGTGATCCCGCAGGACCCGTAACATTCCCTTGAGCGCACCCTCCCGTGGAATGATGTGCTGACCGGAATTCTGACGGAGACGGTTGATGAGGGCATCCACCCGTGGATTCTTGATCGGCTTGGCCACACTGGAAAGAGCGGAACCCCGCAAGACCGACACCTGCCCAATAACCTCCCAATTCCCAAAGTGCGCGGTCACCCCCACAATCGGCCCCTTCCCTATCCACGGAAGAACGGAATCGTCCACCGCCACATAACGATCGATTCGCGCTTGGGTATCCCGCGAGAACCAGAAATAGTCCAGGGCGGTCAGCGTGAAGACCTGAAAGACCTGCGTGACAATCTCGCGTTTCTTCTTATTTGTGAGGGTATCGCCGAAGGCCAGGTCGAGATTGGCCAAGGCCACCCGCCGGTCCCGCCGGTCCACGCGGGATCCGATCCAGCCCAGCCCATTCGCCAAGCCGACCAGCATCCGCCGCGGTAAGCGGGGAATGATCCGCGCGGCCCCTTCGAGGAGTTGCGCCTCAATCCAAAAACGTACCTGCCTTTTTCCGCTGAGAGTCATGAGTGCTTTTAAAAGGACTCTACAGAAAAAAGGCCCGAAACATCTCTGTTTCGGGCCTCTTGTCGTTTACGCGCCGGTCATTTCGCCGGACCGGTCGCCGGCGGAAGCTCAACCGCCTTGATGGGCGAGGCGGGTGCCGGCGGCATGCCACTCTTACGAATGTAGACTTCCACACGGCGGTTGGCGGGAGTGCCGTTGACCAAGTCAGGCTTACCCTTGGGCCGGCTGAATCCGTAACCCACCGGCGTCAGACGGCTCCGATCAATCCCTGCTTTCTCAACCAGATAGGCAGCGCACGCCGCAGCACGCCGCTCGGAAAGTTTTTCGTTATATTCCTTGTTCGATTTCTTCAACTGATCGGCGTGCCCCTCAATGCGAGCCGACGCTCCGGGATCGCGCTGAAGAACCTTGCCGATGATGTCCAGGTCCCTGAAATACTCGGGCTTGATGATCGATTTGTCATAATCGAACTGGATATTCAGTTCAAACAACTGGAGATCATCCGACCCATCCTTGGGGTTGGTGCCATCTTCAATGACCTCATGACCGTCGGCAACTCCGCCTTTGTCGGTATCCCGCAGATTGGGATCGGTCAGATAATTGAACACTTCGGGACCGTCCTTCAATCCGTCGAAATCGGTATCCGGATTCAGGGGGTTCGTGTGGTACACCTTGACTTCGTCGTAGTCGCTCAGGCCGTCCTTGTCGGTGTCGGCGTGGTGAGGATCGGTTCCAATCCGCATTTCCTCCTCATCCGTCAACCCGTCGGCGTCACTGTCAATCGGCCCGCCGGCTGCCGTGTAACTGGGAGGCACATGGGCGCCGAACACGTAACGCACGCCCGCATCCAAGGTGGCGTTGACGGTACCCTTGTCGCTGATCGTCGCAAAGGCGCCGCGGAAATCGGCACGGACCGACCACTCGTCGTTGAAGTTGTAAATCACACCGCCGCCGCCGCGCACTCCGCCGTCGAACTGGTCATGCTCATCGTCCTTGAAATCGTCGGTAAAACCGATACCCATCAGGCCGATGGACAGGTAAGGATCCACGCGCTCCCACGGCGTGAAATGGAACAACGCATCGAGGGTCACGCCATAGCCGGTCGTCTCGCTGACCCCGGCGTTCTCTTCCAGCGGCTTCCTATACTCAAACGAACCGTCGGGATTCTGCTTCCCCTTGATGGTCTGGGCCTGCAGGGCGGGCGCCACAAAAAGCCCCCCTTCAAACGTCCACCAATCGGAGTAGTCGTATCCGAATTTCAGGCTTCCGATGTACCCGTCCTTGGTGGGGAAATCACCCTCCATTTCGATACGTCCGGCGCTCACGCTGACGTTCCAAGGATGCTCGTTACCCTTCTCCTCCGCCCGAGCCATATCCGCCCTGGCCAACAAGCCGACGGCTGCTCCAACGCTGATTGCCAACCCGAAAAATTTACTGCAGTTCATAGTCTATTCTCTCCGATGGATGCCACGGTCACCTAAAGGCATTACGCCTGACCGACAGCCCTCTATTACCAAAACCAAGCCCCCCCGCAAACGAAAAAGATCAGCCGGCGAACTGCATATCGTGCAAACGCTTGTACAGCCCCCCTGCCGCCAGCAGCTCGTCATGTGTCCCCTGCTCGGCAATACGGCCCTTTTCCAGGACAATAATCCGATCGCAGTTGGCGATCGTCGAAAGACGGTGCGCGATGGCAAAAACCGTCCGACCCGTCATCAGTTCCTGAAGGGCGGTCTGCACCAGCCGCTCCGACTCCGTGTCCAGGGCGCTGGTGGCTTCATCGAGGATCATGATCGGCGGGTTCCGCAGCATCGCCCTCGCGATGGCCAGCCGCTGTTTCTGTCCCCCGGACAACCGCACGCCCAGGTCGCCGATGACGGTTTCGTACTGTAACGGCAACTCCATGATGAATTCGTGGGCATGAGCCCGCCTGGCGGCCGCAATCACCGTTTCGCGCGTGACATCGCCGGATCCATAACTGATGTTATTGGCCACGCTATCATTGAACAAGACGGTGTCCTGCGTGACGATTCCCATCAGCCGCCGGAGCGAGACGATCGTCATATCGCGCACGTCGCGTCCGTTGAGTCGCACCGCCCCGCCCGTCGCATCGTAAAATCGGGGGATCAGACTGACGAGCGTGGTCTTGCCGGCGCCGGATCCGCCCACGATGGCAATGCGTTGCCCGGCTTTCGCCTCCAGCGAGACACCCTCCAGAATGTTCTTATCCCCATAGGAAAACACCACATTATCGAAACTAACACGATCCACGGCCCCCTTGAAATCGATGGCATGGGGCCGATCCCTGACATCCACCGGAGCATCGAGCACCTCGAAGATGCGGTCGGCGGAGGATACCGCCTGCTGCACCTGCATGTGAACCCGGCTGAGTTTCTTGACCGGTTCATAC
>JBAXWO010000369.1:0-3482 GCA_037128375.1 bacterium | reverse complement strand
CCTCGCCGATTCACTACCGCAGGAAAAGCTCAAACGGTGGCGTGAGGAGATGGATGCCTGGCTTACGGCACACCCGGAACCGCATGACGAAACAACGCGTCGGGAATTCTACGACCGTTTTCCGGCCCGCCTCCAGCGCTGGCTGGATGCGGGTTACGGTTCTTGTGTTCTTGCTATTCCCGAGGTGAACCGCTTGGTGACAGCGGCATTGCAGCATTTTGCCGGAAGCCGGTATAACATCGATGAATTTGCCGTCGCCGCCAATCACGTGCATGCAATCGTCACGCCGCTGTCGGGTCATACCCTGAGCGATATCCTGCATGCGTGGAAAAGTTTTACAGCACACGAGATTCTGAAAGTGGAAGCGGCGTCACGCCGCTTGCATGGCGAGCCAGTGGTGTATGAGTTAGGGGCGAAACGCGATAAGCGGCGAGACGCCGCTTCCACTTTGAGTCTGCATGTCTGGCAAAAAGAGAGCTTTGATCACATTGTGCGGTCGCCAGCCAGTCTGGAGAAGATCAGGGACTACATTCGCGGACACAAAAAAGACAACCCCTCTTCACTGGTGATCTCTGAAGACCTGCGGCGAGACGCCGCAGCCACCCTTGTGAATGAAGCCTGCGCCCCATTCGACCTGCCCGCCCTGCGCGACGCCCTCTCCAAGGCCAAGCAGGCCGCCGAGCAGACCATCGACTCCGTCACCGTCGACACCGTCCTCAGCCAGGGATTCGACGCTACCGCCAAGGAAAAGGCCTCCGCGCTCCTGATCTCCTTCCGCGACTACATCGCCCAACACCGCGCCGAGATCACCGCCCTGCAGATCCTCTACAGCCGCCCCTTCAAACAGCGCCTCACCGAGCCGCTACTCAAGGAGTTGGAAAAGCGCCTGCGCGACAACCACGCCGCCTGGACCGAGGACAACCTCTGGAACGCCTTCGCCGCCACCCGGCCGGACCAAGTCAGAGGCCGCTCCCAGGCCGGACGCTTCGCCGACCTCGTGGCCCTCGTCCGCTTCACCCTTGAACAGCAACCCGTGCTCAAGCCATTTTCAGAAACGGTCAATGAGCGTTTTGATGCCTGGCTTCAGGCAAAACAAAGTAGCAGCGGCGTCTCGCCGCTGATTCAGGGTGGCAGCGGCGTCCCGCCGCTGATTCAGAGCCGAGACGGCTCTGCTACCCTCTTCACTTCCGACCAGCTCTCCTGGCTCTACCTCATCCGCGACCACATCGCCACGGCCATCAGCATCGAGCCGGACGATCTCGAACTCTCCCCCTTCAACCAGCGCGGCGGCCTGGGCAAAGCCCACCAACTCTTCGGCGACCAACTGACCAAACTGCTCGATGAACTGAACGAGGTGCTGGCAGCATGAAAACGTTTAACACGCCATGTTAATCTTTTCTATTTACACGAGTGCCTTATGGTGATAAGTTATCACACAATGAAAGCGACAAAGAAGGTTCTATACGACCCGGACTACGCCGTGCCACCAGGCGAAACCATCCGCGAGCAGATGGAGCACTATGGCTGGTCGCAGCAGGAGTTGGCGATACGGCTGGACACCACGCCGCAGACCATCAACCGCATCTTCAAGGGCGAACAGCCGATCACTCTGGAGACCGCGAATAAGCTCGAACGGGTCCTGGGCGCACCGGCGCGTTTCTGGAACAATCTTGAACTCAACTATCGGGAGGGGCTGACGAAACTGGCAGACCGGGAGCGCCAGCAGTCCGATCTGAACTGGCTCAAGACGATCCCGGTGGCCGAACTGCGCAAGCGCAACGCCATCCCGAACACCAAGGACCCCGTGGAACAGTTGGGAAATGTTTTGGCATTCTACGGGGTCGGCAATGTGAAAGCCTGGCGCGACTTGTGGGAAGAACCTGCCGTCGCGGCCCGGCGGTCGACCTGCTTCGCATCGCATCCTGGAGCGGCCTCGGCCTGGTTGCGCCTGGGTCAGTTGCAGGCGCAGCAGCGTGCGTGCCAGCCCTATGACAAGGCCCGATTCGCGACGACGCTCGATCAGGCCAGAGCCTTTACGAATGCGCCGCCCGAGAGCGCCGTGCCACAGTTGATCCAACACTGCGCGGCCTGCGGGGTGGCCGTGGCGCTGGTGCCGGAGATGCCCAAGGCGCCGTGGTCAGGCGCGACGATGTGGCTGACGCCGGAGAAGGTGATGGTTCTGCTCAATTTGCGCGGCAAGGCGGAGGACAAGTTCTGGTTCTCCTTCTTCCACGAGGCGGGGCACGTCCTGCACGACTCCAAAAAGGATCTACTGATTAACGACGGCAGCGAAAACGATCCACGGGAAGAACGCGCCAACGACTGCGCCGCCGAGAAGCTCATCCCCGCCCGCTTCAACGAACGCATCCGGCAAGCGACATCGGACGCTGAAATCACCCGGCTAGCCGCCGAAATCGGCGTCTCCCCCGGAATCGTGGCTGGCCGGTATCAGTTCCTGACGCGGAATTGGACCAGGTTCAAGTCCCTCATCCGCACGTTCGCGTGGGAAAAGGATAAACGGCCGTGAAGGTGCTGTCAGAAAGTGGCAGCGGCGTCCCGCCGCTGAGTTCCCAAGAGCAGAGCCGAGACGGCTCTGCCACTATTCTCTCCCCCTTCAACCAGCGCGGCGGCCTGGGCAAGGCCCACCAGCTCTTCGGCGACCAACTGCCCAAACTGCTTGATGAACTGAACGAGGTGCTCGCGGCATGAGTGCGACCTTGAAACTGCCTAACGGTTGGACGGAAACCACCTTCGGTGCAATCGTCTCTCCTGTTTCGGTTAACGAGAAGAAACTGCCGAAGGGTGAATATTTGGAGTCAGGTCGCTTTCCTGTTGTTGACCAAGGGCAAAAATTCATCGGCGGATACTCGAATGATGAGACCCTAGTGATTTCGGATGATTTGCCCCTTTTGGTGTTTGGCGACCACACACGCGCCTTCAAGTATTTAAACCAACCCTTCGTGGCGGGCGCTGATGGAGTGAAGGTTCTGAAACCGATCGGTGTGGATGCCAAGTGGTTATACGAGATTGCGCACGTGCTTGAGTTCCCGGACAAAGGATATGCCCGTCATTACCAACACCTAAAAGCGGCTAAACTATTTGTCCCCTCCCTCCCCGAACAGCGCCGCATCGTGGCCGAAATCGAGAAGCAATTCACACGGTTGGAGGCGGGAGTCAGCGCACTCAAGCGTGTGCAAACCAACCTCAAGCGCTACCGCGCCGCCGTCCTCAAAGCCGCCTGCGAAGGAAAGCTCGTACCCACGGAAGCCGAGCTTCAGAAGAGTGGCAGCGGCGTCTCGCCGCTGAAGCAGAGCCGAGACGGCTCTGCCACCTTCGAGACCGGCGAACAACTGCTTAAACGGATTCTCTCCGAGCGCCGCACAAACTGGATAGTGGCTGCGGCGTCCCGCCGCAGATCTTCCGAAAAACGTAACCGTTCACGGCGTCTTTTTTTTCGCGGTCCCGCCCGCCGCATGCGGAGC